>JAHIUV010000005.1 GCA_018817035.1 Candidatus Omnitrophota bacterium
CTTGTCCCGAAGTATCGGGACATAGTCGAGAACTGATGCTTTTGCTTCTCGACTCCCTTCGGTCGCTCGAAGAATATTGTTCAAAATATTCAAAAGTCAGCAAACTATTTTACAGTATCCATAGTCTTACAGTTTGCCCGCGGCCATCAGGATAAATACCATTACGAAGAGGGCCACTGTTTCTATTACTCCCAGAACCATCAGGTAATTTCCAAAGCCTTTGCCGGTTTCAGCCATGGCATCGGCTGCCGCAGCGCCTGCTTTTCCCTGCATCCATGCTGACATGCCCATCGCAAACCCGCTTAATATGCCAGCGCCTGCCATAAACTGTCCTTTATTGGCCATATCTATCAAGGCGTTCATGACTATCATGCCGTAAATAGTCTGTGAGAGAGGAGCACCGACAAATGCCGTAAGTATAAAAGGCGCGTTTTTGTTCTGCGCAAAACATTTTTTCCACGCCCCCACAGCAGCCATGCCTGCCGCTCCCGCGCCAAGCGCTGAACCCGCCGCCGCCAATGCCAAAGCTCCTGCCGCGCCAAGATCCTTAAACTGTAATAAAGTATTAGCGTCCATTTTTAATCTCCTTTCCCTCTAAAGGGTGAATATTCTATTCCTGACCATTCCATATTCAAGTGACTGGAAAACTCAAGCACATTAAGGCGCACGCCATGGACAAGGATAGCCATTGCTCCCAGCGCAATATTCAAAGTATGCCCCAACAATAGGATAAGCGCGGTAAAAAACCCGGCGAAAAAATTTCCATGCCCTATTCCTGCCGCCATCTGGTTAAACGCGTCAGCCACTGCCACTGTCGCCGTGCCTACGGCAAATAATCGTATATAAGAAACAATGTCGGTAAAACTATTGATTATATTCATAAGGAGGCTGCCCGCGCCTGAGGCAATAGTCTTAAAAATGTTCCTGCTGGGGTTGGTGCATAAAACTATCAGCGCCGAGCCGGAGGCAAAAAGCCATTTTGCCTGATACGGGAAAATCTCTCCAAGGATAAGTAACCTGGCGAGAAAATACGCTGCCCACAATATAAATATCCATCCTATCTCGGAAAATGCCTTAAGTGACGGCATTTTGCGTATAAATTTCCACGCGTGAGCGATACTTAGATGAAACGCTCCTATGTAAAAACATATTGCCTGAACATTTTTATCCGTCCTCAAAAAAGGCATAAGAGGCTTTATCCTTTGCGACAACCATGCCTGGCCGAAAAAAGTCCCCGTAAGCGCGCCCCATATAATCGCGCATCCGGCTAAAACATATATAAGAAAAAATACCGATCTATCCGGGACTTTTTTCGCGAATTTTACATGACAAAAAATATTCGCCAATAAAAATAAAACCCCATACCCAGCATCACCTATAAGCATCCCGAAGAACACTGAGAAAAATATCAGGAACCAAAAACTTATATCTACTTCTTTATATCCGGGTAAAGTCTTTATGATATTGAACACCGGCTTTATTATTTCTACCCACCTTGGATTTTTTATGAGTGTCGGGACTTTATCGCCCTCAGCAGGGTTTTCTATTAAAAGGCCCCATTTCTCCTCAGCCGCCAGTCTTTCCAGAAAATCAACTTTATGGACAGGTAAATAGCCTTTCAAACAGGATATCCTGCCAAAATCGCCTTTTCCGGCAAGGGCTTTATTAAATTCGATCAAAAATTCAAGCCGTTTTTTGTCAGAATACAACACGTTTTTATATACGGCTAGTTTCTGTAGTTTAATATTTACTGTTTTCAACCTCTCTTCTTCTTGATCCCGCAGAGCGATCATTTCCCCTAAGCTCTTGTCAGGCAGGTCCAGTGTTTTGAAGGGAAGTGGTTCGTCTTTTCTTGATATAACCACACAATAAGAAACTTTGTTTTTCCTTGATATCTCTTCAAGGATCACATCTTTCGGCAACTCCGGTATATTAGTTTTGATGAGTTTACAAAGCCTTGCGGAGAGGCCTTTGTTTTCCATTTCACCTATCAATTCCGGATCAAAATCCCCCCATTCTTTCCATTCGCCTATGATCTTTCCTATAGATTTTACATCCTCAAGTATTGTCTCTTTCTCGTCAAAAATACGCAGTATTTCACTGACAAGAAAATCCGTCTCAGCTATGCCGGTATCCTGTTCCGCCGAATCCGGCAATAACGCTATAGCCTCTGAAATAGCCCTGTGTTTTTCTTCCAGCACGGAAACGTCTTCGCTTTTAGGGGCCTGTTGGTGCTCTATATGCAAGACCCCTGCCCTGCCAAGAGTTTTTAACGCGGACCCAGCATCCTTGGCTTGGGTCAATATCGAGATTTTTTTCATGTCTACTATCATACCAGAACACCCTCTGAAACCATTTTTTCAATCTTGCTCTTAGCTATTTTTGAACGCCCTACGGCATTTGTCTGCTGGTCCCCGAGATATATCCTTATAAGGCGGCTGTTTTCTTTGCACTCGGGTATTTTTACTTTTTCGAACAAGTTGACCCTTTGCGTAGTTATGCTAAGCTCCTGCCCTAAGATAGCTATCTGCTCTTTGAATATTTTCTCTTCCTCAATTAGCACGACTATTTGCCTTATTTTTTCTATCGCGGTATCTATCCATAAAGGCGTCAGGAACAGATCATACTCCGGTGTCTCAAAATTCGCGGCCTCGAAAATAGGTATGTCCACTCCGGCAATATTTAAAATTCCGCGGGATATGCTTTTAGGCGTGGCCCACTTTGCGACAAGATCTCCTGCTTCGTTTAAAAGCCCGGCCCAATCATTTATCTCGCCTTCTATGGTATCTATTTCCTGTATCTTAAAGTCTAATCTCTCACGAATATGCCGTATCTCGAGCTGCAATTGTTGTTTTTTGAGCCGTAAAATAGGGAGGTAGCGCTCAAACTGCTGCAGCGCGTCGCGTTGTCTTTTTAGTTCTCCTTTTGTGAATTTTATCTTTGCCATTTAAGCTATCAGCTTTCAGCTGTCAGATTTCAGCTCATTGATTGCCGAAAACTGACATATTATGGCTTATTTTTTTGGCCAGAATTCATCTATAAGTTCCGACTTTATTCCCGTCTCGAACGGTTCAAAGTGTTTGGCCATGATCTCCCATCCCATATCCAGGGCCTTCTCGAGAGACATGTTAACCGATAGATCCATCATTTTTTGCTCGAAATCATGCCCATAGCTCAAAAGTTTTTTATCCCAGCCAGCCATACGAAATCCCATTGCCTGTTTTTCCAGGGTCGAGCGGTAGTCCGCGAACAACTGGATCATTCTGTTCATGATGACCCTGTGGTCTTTTCTAGTGTCTCCGTTTACCTGTTGTTTTAGGCGGCTGAGAGAACCAAAAGGCTCTATGGAACCATTCCTGAGATAGAACTGGCCTTCGGTTATATAACCTGTATTGTCAGGCACGGGATGAGTAACATCATCGCCGGGCATTGTGGTGACCGCGAGTATAGTTATAGAACCTGCCGTGTCAAAGTCCACTGCCTTTTCATAACGGCTTGCGAGCTGGCTGTACAGGTCTCCGGGATAACCCCTGTTAGAAGGGACCTGCTCCATGGTAATCGATATCTCTTTTAGAGCGTCAGCGAAATTCGTCATGTCAGTAAGCAGGACGAGTACTCGCTTACCTTTAAGCGCGAACTCTTCCGCTACGGCAAGGCTCATGTCAGGGACAAGCAGGCATTCAACAGTGGGATCCGAAGCTGTGTGCACAAAAAATATAGACCTCGAAAGAGAACCGTGTTTCTCGAGAGTATCCCTGAAGAAAAGATAATCATCATATTTCAGGCCCATGCCCCCGAGAATGATCAGATCCACTTCAGCCTGCATGGCTATACGCGCGAGGACATCATTATACGGCTCTCCGGGCACAGAAAATATCGGCAGTTTCTGTGACTCGACGAGAGAATTAAATATGTCTATCATCGGTATTCCGGTGCGCACCATTTTACGCGGGATGATCCTTTTTGCCGGATTTACCGGCGGGCCTCCTATTTCTATCATATTTTCATCAAGGACAGGCCCATTATCCCTGGGAATCCCAGCGCCGTTAAATATGCGGCCCAATAGATTTTCGCTAAAAGATACTCTCATGGGATGCCCTAAAAATCTCACTTTGTCACCTGTGGACACTCCTCGGCTCCCGGCAAATACCTGCAAGTACACGCGTTCGCCGTCCATACGTATTACCTGGGCAAGTGATTTTCCGGTTTTTGACGATATTTCGGCAAGGTCTTTATATCCTATGCCTGTCGCCTCGACCGTTACCACATTTCCGGCTATCTGTATTATCCTGTTATATATTTTCTGCATTCCTTTTCCTTTTCAGCGAACGCGTCTGTTTTCCACTCAATAGAATTCCATTCTATGAATTTCTGCCTAAGGCGCTGGAAAAATTTCCTGGCAGCGTCTTTGCTCTCAAATTTAAAATCATGCTCCATTATTTCATGTATAACATTAAACGCGTGTTTCTGCCTGTCCTCGGCAGTGGCGGCATCGACCTTATCGAACGCGTTCTGCTGTAAATAAACCGCGTCTAAGAATTCAGCTTTAAGATAAGTGATAAAATCCGAGATGAGCGTGCCTTCCTCGCCTACGACGCTCATCATCCTGTCCACTTCATTGCCTTTCCGTAAAATTGCTTTAACCTTTAATATCTGTTTGGCATCAATGAAACTATCATATTTACTCCAGCTTTCCAAAGGGTCGATTGCTGGATATCTTCTGGCGTCTGACCTGGACCGCGAAAGTCCGTGAAACGCGCCTACTACCTTGAGGGTAGCCTGGGTAACAGGTTCTTCAAAGTTCCCTCCTGCCGGACTTACCGTGCCGCCAATAGTAACTGAACTTGTTTTTCCGTCATGCAGCCTCACAAAGCCCGCGCGTTCATAAAAAGACGCTATCCTTGTCTCAAGATATGCAGGGAATGCCTCCTCCCCGGGGATCTCTTCGAGCCTGCCTGACATCTCGCGCATCGCCTGGGCCCAGCGTGAAGTAGAATCCGCCAATAACAGGACATTCAATCCCATCTGGCGGTAATATTCCGCTATGGTAACGGCTGTATAAACACTGGATTCCCTCGCGGCAACAGGCATTGAACTGGTGTTACAAATAATAACAGTGCGTTCCATCAATGGCCTCGACGTCTTGGGATCCACCAGTTCAGGGAACGTCCTGAGGGTCTCTACGACCTCTCCCGCCCTTTCTCCGCACGCCGCTATAACGACAATATCTATGTCCGCGTGTTTACTTATCAATTGTTGCAAAACAGTCTTGCCTGAACCAAAAGGCCCCGGCACGCAATAAGTGCCTCCGAGCGCGACAGGCATTAATGTGTCTATTATCCTTATTTTCGTAACGAGGGGTTTTGAGGGTTTTAATTTTTCAGCATACGCTGTTATCGGTATCTTTACAGGCCAAGTTTGCTGCATGGCCGCTTTATATATATTGCCGCGGCTGTCTTTTAATTTAGCGACAGCATGTTTAAGGTCATATTTTCCTTTACCCGCTATCTGGTCTATTTCCATTTCCCCGTCCAGGGAAAACGGCGCCATTATCCAATGCTCAAAAATACCTTCTTTTACAGAGCCTAGTTTTGAGCCGGCTCTTACTTTGTCGCCTTTTTTTGCCGACGGTGTAAATTCCCATTTTGCCTCATCAGGCAAAGCCTCCAGGTAAACCCCTCTCTTAAGGAAAAACCCGCATTTTTCAGCCAGCTGAGGTAAAGGGTTCTGAAGCCCGTCAAATATCTGCCCTAAAAGCCCTGGTCCTAATTCAACGGAAAGCAGCTCACCGGTAAATTCAACGTCGCCTCCTATTGTAATGCCCTTAGTATCTTCGTAGACCTGAAGCTCGGCTTTTTTGCCTCTCACGCGTATAACTTCTGATTTCAGCCTCTCGCTTCCATGGACAACATAAGCGACTTCATTCTGTACAACATAGTCATCAAATTCCGCGATCACCATGTTGCCGTTAACCCCTACTATCTTCCCTGTCCTCTTCTCGACCATTTTATCCTCTGATAATATCCTCTAAAATCCTTGTCCCGTCTTCTTTATTTATGGCCTGCCATCTTTCCAGTATCTTTAATTTCAGCACATATGTTATTAAAAAATCAATATCAAAATAATGCTCCCTGCCCAGATCCTCGGCCTTGTCCCATCTTACCCTGTCAAGGTAACGTTCGGCTTCTATGGGAGAATCCTGGCTTATAGCCCAATGGGCAAAACCCGTCTCAAACGGATTTGAATAACCATCCCCGCGGATATATTTTGACGGGTCCTTCGCTGACCTGGCTGCTCTCTGTTTAGCTACTTCATTCCTAAGCGCGGTTTCAAAGCGCTTCCATTCCGTTAAAGTTAAGCATGAATTTTCATTAATAGCATGTGCATCCGCTACAGAATCTTCGATAGTAACCATGTCGCGGCTGTCCAATTGCCCGCGGCATAGTTCAAGAAAGTCAGCGACGGAAAAAGGCAATTTGGCGCCAAATTCGAGCATAGGTAAACTTACGGCAAGATAATAATATTCTCTCATTTTAATATTTTCTGGACCTCAGGATTAAGGTACGCGGAAAGGGCCTCTTTTAATCCTTCGTCCGTAAAGTCAAAAAACGATTTCCCTTTATCAAAACTTATGGAAAAGCCCGCGTTAATATTCTGCGCCGGTTTAAGTTCTAATCCGGACTTGATACTTTCTTTTAATTTAGCTGTAAATGATTTATTAAGCTTCTCGAGATCGGCGCTGTTTAACAAAACTTTTATATCCGAAACTTTGCCGCCTTTCCCCGCATATCCTTCTATGAGATCTTTCAATATCCCCGCAATGTCCTCGGGAGATAATGCTTTGGCGGCGTCAGCGGCTATGATCTTGTCGAGCGTTTTTCTTATCTCGTCCTTGAGCGAAAGCATAAGGTCTCTTGCCGCCTGTTTTAACGCCCTTTCAACTGATTCTTTTGTCTTGCTTGCTTCGACTCTGGCATTCTCGATTATCTTGTTCGCCTCTTTTTTAGCGTCCTTGAGGGTTGTTTCCGCATTCTTTCTCGCCTCGGCATCTATTGTCCGTGCCTTTTCCTCAGCGCGCTTCAACCCTTCTTCATTGATCTTATTAAGTAGTTCTTTTAATTTTTCCGACATAACGCCTCTCCATCATCTTAACTTCACAACAGTGCATTGCAGTTTTGTGAAGTTAAGAGGTTACGAGCTTACCTGCTGCCTGGTTTCGTTATTTCTATACCTTTCTCGCACAAAGGACAATTTTCCGGGGGGAAAACCGGGAGATCTAAATTTATCAGACTGGCTGACCTTACGCCAAAATCAATATCTTTTCCGCTTCTATTCACAATACTTCCTACGCCTACTACTTTGGCGCCATAGGATCTCACGACCTCAAGGACTTCTTTTGTGGATAATCCTGTGGTTATCACATCCTCGACAACCAAAACCCTGTCATCAGGCTTGATTGTAAATCCTCTCTTTAAAACCATTTTTCCGTCTTTTCGCTCTGTAAACATAGAGCGCACGCCAAGGGCCCTGGCAGTTTCATATGAAACCGTTACTCCTCCAAGCGCCGGAGCAACAACGCACGTAGGCTTGGCGTCCTTAAAAAGTGCTGCCAACTTAGCGCATAATCCGCCCGCGTACTCAGGATACTGCAAAACAAGCGCGCACTGCAGATAGTCACCGCTATGCAGGCCGCTCGACAGCCTAAAATGCCCCTTTAAAAGCGCGCCCGTGTTCGTAAAAATGTCCAATATCTCTTTGTCCTTCAAAATCAGACTCCTCTTATTCTTAATTTTTAATGATAACATACGGCTGATAAAAACACAAACTCTTTATTGTATGCTTTTTTATCATATCTATAGAAATGGAATGAAACAGTGGCGGGCCTTAAAAAGACTATATAGAAGAAGCCGCGGGATCCCCTGTGATGTTCAATTCGCTTTTTATACCTGTGCCCAGGACGCCGTTCTGCGCTAATTCCCGGTCATTCGGCAGAGATAAATCTTTTGTTTCCTGTTCCAGGTTGTCAAATATATAATTAAAGTTCATGCGTCTGGTTTTTTTACCCAGATAATCAAATAATCCCCTTATAAATTTAGAGACGTCGTAATTAAATATTACTTTATCATCACCTATATCGATTGCTTCTGTGTTAAATTTCGCGCGTAACGCGTCGTCTCTATCTAAAACCTCTTTTAATATAGGGTCAGTTTTATCCAGCATAAAATCGCTTGATACCGCTATATTCACATAGCCCAAATTATCTGATATATTCTCTATACTATTCGCCAGCTCTCCAAAACTGACATATTTCTCCGGTATAAGTATCATCACTGACTCCCTGGTCGTCTCTATGATAGTCCTTAGTTCATCCGGATAATTCTCTATGCCGGGCTGTTTTCGTCCGCATGCTGAAACCATTATTTTTGACGGCAGGTCAAATTCCGCAGAGGATAATAAATGCTTGCTCGCACTAAGAAGGGAAGAATGTGTCCTGGTAGAGATAGCCTGAGAATAAAAAAGTTCCCTCGCCGCGCCTTCTTTCGTATACTCCCCTGAATATGTTCTTATCGCGTCTTTCCCGGGTAAAAACTTTACACCTTCCATACCAAGCACGCCTAATTCGGCAAGCTCTTTGTCGATATAGATATCTTTCAGGTTTTTTTCCGCATAAACTTCCTTGCAAGGCTTTGCTTCTACTTTATGTCCTCTCTTGTAATCCGGATAATAAAGAGCAAGGCCTGTTTTTCCTTCTTTTATAAGCTCCAGTGCTTTTTCGGAAAAAACATCGGCAAGGTAATCGTCAAAATAAAAATCTTCGACCCCATCAGTTTCCTTCTGCGGAGATGCCCCTCTTGCAGGATACGTAATAGCGCCTCTTTCAACTTTCAGGTCTTTGCAAAACAGCTCTATGGCTCCGGCTGCATATAAAAAAACACCCCTCAATAAAACATTCCCATGAGCATCTCTTTGAGGGTTTTTTTGAAGTGTCGCGTATCTCTCAGCAAGATGAGGGTTCTTTTCCAATAATTCTCTGAACATTTCATCTTCTTCTGCGGAAAAACTGACACCTTCTGAAATATAGATATTCCTTGTACCACTTTCCTTTACTGCTTTTATAATATCTGACATTTTTACAGGTTGTTCAGGAGCTATTACCACTTTTGGATAAGGGCATCCTCTTGCGCAATCAAGAGCAAAAGAACCTGATTTTCTACCCATAACTTCTACTACAGACACAACATTCTTATGCGTTTCAGGATTCACAGAGAGCCACTTAGCTATTCTTTGCCCTAATATACACGCATTCCTATAACCAAACATTGCTGTCCGGAAATCATTATCTATACTCTTGCCCACGCCTATAGCCCTTATGGTATTATTACTCACGTCGGATATCTGTTCTACGCCTTTTATATGATCATTCCCTCCTGTTATGACCATGCCCTTTACATTGCCAAACCTTTCTACCATAATCTTAAGGTCATCATCACTTAATTTCCTTCTGCATGAACCAAGAACAGTGCTTGGCATTCCTCTCATGGCCTTGGCAATCTCAGGCGTTATTTCAACAAGATTATCGCGCCAGTTATCGCTTACCATGCCGTCATAACAATTCCTAACACCGACCACTCTCAGCCCTCTAGTATGAGCTCTTTCTGCCATATCAGCAAGAAAAGTATTAAGCGCTACGTCTCCGCCTCCGGTACCCAGCACTATGGTATTCTTATCTAATATTACGGGTTCTTTTTTATATTCAAACAATAAATACGGATTTATCTGCACTGAATCAGAAGCCTTCTTAACTTTAATATTTTTTTTCGATTGATTAAAAATAGACCGCGGTCTAAGACATGAGTATGAACGTGCATTAAACATGGCAGTATTAGAATTGAATGAATTGAAATACAAAAATCCAGCCAAAGCGAATAAAACACAAGTAAATTTTACAATAACTTTTTTTCTCATTTTTAAAACTCTTGTTTTTTACGTTACATAAAAAATTGCCAAACTTAGTATCCTTAAATATTATATATAAATACCGGGTAGGGTCAAGAATTACTTTACGCTTTTAAATCGCCCCTTTAGAAAAAATATGACAGAATGGGTGAGACTGAAACTATCCGAGAATAGATTTTATGGTTTTGACAGGATTTTCCGCTTTCGTGACAGGACGTCCTATTACTATATAATCAGCACCTAATTCTAGGGCCTCTTTTGGGGTGGCTGTTCTCTTTTGATCGCCTTTTTCAGAATCTTCGGGCCTTACTCCAGGAGTTACTATTAAAAAATCCTTTCCTGTTTCTTTCCTGACAAGGCTTATTTCTTTAGGGGACGCTACTACTCCGTCAAGGCCTGATTCTTTTGTCAATCTCGCCAGGTTTAGAACCTGATTTTCAGGAGACGCATTTATTCCTGTCTGTTTTAACGCCGCGTTATCCATGCTGGTAAGCACGGTTACTCCTAAAATCCTTGGCCTATCCACGCCTAACTTCGCGCTCTCTTCTTCTGACCCTTCCACCGCTGCCTTCATCATTTCACTGCCTCCTGAGGCGTGAACATTGAACATAAATACTCCGAGGCGTGTAGCGACTTTCGCCGAACTTCGCACAGTATTGGGTATATCATGGAATTTCAGGTCAAGGAATATCTCCCTGTCATATTTTTTAACGATATCCAGGGCCTTTGGGCCGCATGAATAAAAAAGCTCCATGCCTACTTTGAACACTTTTACATAAGGGCTCAATAGGTCCAGAAGCCTCTCCAGTTCCTTTATTTTATTCACATCCAGCGCTACTATGATTTTTTCTTTGTCCATTTGTCTATCCCTTTTATTATTTTTTCGCATATGCCCGGCTCCACGAAATTGGCTGTTCCTACCTGCACTGCTTTTGCGCCCGCGAGCAAAAACTCTATCGCGTCTTCCGCGCTCATTATGCCGCCCATTCCTATGACAGGCTTATCAATGTTTTTGGCAACTTCCCAGACCATCCTCAACGCTATAGGCTTTATGCATGGGCCGCTCAAGCCTCCCGTAACATTCGCGAGTTTTGGTTTTTCGGTATTAATGTCGATAACCATGCCTAAAAAGGTGTTGACCAAACTCACGGCATCGCTTCCCGCATTGCACGCGCACTTTGCGATGCCCACGATATCGGTTACATTGGGCGATAATTTCGTGATTATTGTCTTATCCGTAGCTTTTCTTACTGCTTCCACAACCTCATAAGTGGCGTCAGGACATTGCGCGACTAATCCTTTTGCCTGAATATTAGGGCATGATATGTTTAGTTCAATACCGTCCACGGATTTTTCTTTGTCAAGCCTCTTTGCCAATCTTGAAAATTCTTCGGCATTATTGCCGGAGATACTTACGATGACAGATGTGCCTATTTTAGCGAGATATGGTAATTTTTCATTTATAAAATTTTCGATTCCCTCATTCTGCAGGCCTATAGCATTTAGCATGCCTGAAGCGGTTTCGCAGATCCTGGGCATTGGATTGCCTTGTCGCGGTTTTAAAGTAATAGTCTTTGTAACTATTGCTCCGAGTTTTTTAAGGTCCAGAAAATCTTCAAACTCCCTGGCATAGCCAAAAGTGCCTGAAGCAACCATAACCGGATTTTTTAATTTTAATTTACCTATTGTAATCATTTTCTTATCCTCAAAGCTAAGCCTCGAACATTTACTGTTCGAGGCTTAGCTTTTCGGCGTCAAATACAGGGCCGTCTTTGCAGGCTAATTTCTGCTCTCCATTTTTGAGTTTCACGACACACCCCAGGCACGCGCCAATGCCACAGGCCATTGTTTCCTCAAGAGAAACTTCACATTTTAAACCATGCTTCAGGCATATAGAAGCGATTGATTTCATCATTGGGTCAGGCCCGCAACAATATACCTTCGCCCCCTGGCTGTACTTACCTTTTTTTATAACCTCTTCGAGAAGCCCTGAAACAAATCCTTTATAGCCGCGGCTAGCGTCATCAGTAGCTATTTTAACATCAGCTCCTGCCTTTTTAAAATCTTTCTCACATAATATAAGACTTTTCGTTCTCGCGCCTATCAGTACAATAGGTTTTATCTTTCTTTTTGCCAATTCTTCCGCGAGAAAAACAAGAGGCGCTGTGCCTATGCCGCCGGCAATAAGAATAGGTGAGGGGTGGAGGGTGGAGGGTGGGAGTAAAGTAAAACCATTGCCTAATGGCCCTAAAACGTCTACGCATTCTCCTGACCTCTTGCAAGACAAAACCTCTGTGCCTTTTCCTACCACTTCATATAACATCTCAATCTTGCCACTCCTGGCTCTATGTATACTGAACGGACGCCTGAAAAGAATTTCTGTTCCGCTGGCACACCTTACTTGAACGAACTGGCCAGGTTTCGCGTGTTTAGCTATGTAAACAGCATCCAAGATTATTTTATAATAATCCCCTTTTACTTTTACATTCGATAAAATCGTCGCTTTTATATCCTTCATCTCGCTCCTTAACTTCACAAAACTGCAATGCACTGTTGTGAAGTTAGAACAGGCTCATTTGTTTTTCGCCTGAGGTGTCGCCTTGTTTTAATATTTCCACTTTTCCGTATTCACCGTCAAACCCGGGTAAGATATTTACATTGCCTTTTCTGACATTTATGATCGCTTTTGCTATTTTTAACGGGAGTTTTTTCAGGAGTTCGGCTTCTCGGATCTCGGTTAATACTTCGAACTCAGTACCTAGCCTGGGAATAATGGCTTGATATTCAGCGCCTACCTTTTTTGAAGCGCTCGAAACCCCCACTGTATCGGCGATTATTTCCTCAAGAGGTATCATCCTTTTGTAAGGTATGGCGTTATCCGGCACAAAGCCTTCAGGCCTGTCCGCGAGAGCGTCAACCCTGCTCATGACGCCTATTGTCAGAAGTTTGCCACACACCGGGCAAATATTATTATTCTTTTTTGTTTCTGAGGGGCTGAACCGTATCTTGCAGTTCCTATGGCCGTCATAATGGTATTTTCCTTCTTCGGGAAAAAATTCTATAGTATAAAGAAACTTTTTATTATCTTTTACTTTTAAAGTGTCCGTTACGGCCTTATAGCTCATATCAATGTCAAAAACATTGGCCTCCCTGCCTATCTTCCGGGGACTGTGCGAATCAGAGTTTGATATCAGGTTAAACCTGTCGAGCATGCTGCATCTCCAGTTCATGCCAGGATCAGAAGAAAGCCCGGTTTCAAGAGCGTATATATCTTTGGCGTATTCTTCAAAACATTCCTCTATGGTATCAAAGCCCGACTTTGAACCGAATAAGGAAAACCAAGGCGTCCATATATGGCCCGGCACAAGAAATATATCTTTGCTTATGCCGAATAAAACCTCTGCCAGGTCTTTAGCGTCTATTCCTATGATAGGCCTTCCGTCGCTGGCGAGATTGCCGTATCCTGAAAGAGCGGTGTTGATCTTTTCGGCAATATCAAAACTTGGCGCGAAAATAACATTATGGATCTTCCTGACCTTGCCGCCTTTGGAATATATGCTCGATATCTCGCCTGTGAGCATAAAATTGACGCCATCATACTCAAACAAGCCATTGCCGGAGTCTTTTAAGGTATTCCTCAATTCCTCGAACCACAGATGGTGCGTAAAATCCCCTGTGCCCAATAGAGATATGCCTTTCTGCTTCGCGAACTCAGACAGCGTCTTTATCTCCATCTGAGGGCTGGTAGCCCGGCTGTATTTAGAATGTATATGCAAATCCGCCACAAATTTCATGTTTTATCAAGCCTCCAAAACCTTAACTTCACAGTGCATTGCAGTTTTGTGAAGTTAAGGTTTCATGCTATAGATAATATTGCCTTTATAAATAGTATGTTCAACCGCGCCTTTTAATTTTTTGCCCAGGAACGCGGAATTATTCGATCTTGACACAAAGCATTCTTTAGTGACTTCCCATTCTTTTTCCGGAGCGACTATCGCTATATCAGCGTCACGGCCAATGCCAAGCGTGCCCTTGTCGATGCCCAGGACCTTTGCCGGGCCATAACACATTTTCTCAACAAGGCTTTCCCATGTCAAGAGTCCTGTATGGATAAGCTCTGTCACGCTTACCGCCAGTTCTGTTTCAAGCCCGATTGTCCCGTACTCCGCGTAATCAAATTCAATATCCTTTTCGTTTTCCGTGTGAGGAGCGTGATCAGAGGCAATAATGTCTATTATGCCCTGCCTCAGGGCCTGTTTTATCGCGGCAACGTCTTCTTTGCTTCTGAGAGGGGGATTAATTTTCATGTTAGTGTTATAATCCAAAAGGCCTTCCTCGCTCAAGCTAAAATAATGCGGGGCTGTTTCCGCCGTGACTTTTATGCCTTTCTTTTTCGCGTTCGCTATTATCTCCACCGACTCTTTACAGCTCACATGAGCGATATGAATAGAGGCGCCTGCTTTCTCGGCTAACCCTATATCGCGCTCCACCCTTTTATATTCTGATTCGTTAGATATGCCTCTTAGTCCCAGCCTGGTAGAAATAACTCCGAGATTTACCACGCCTTTCTCCGAGAGAGATTTGTCTTCACAATGACATATCAGGACGAGTTTGTCCTTTTTTGCCCTTGCCAGCGCCTTTAGCATTATATCTGCATCGTCAACAGAAGAACCATCGTCAGTCAAAGCAATGGCTCCGTGGTTTTTTAACGCGGCTATATCGCATAACTCGCTTCCAAGCCTGCCCATAGTTATTGCCCCTGCAATAAGCACGTTAACATTCGCTGTCTTGCCTATGATGTTCTTTAGCTCATCCACCATCTCAGCGCCATCTATAGCCGGCAAGGTATTGGGCATTGCCAAAATAGTCGTAACTCCGCCCTTTGCCGCTGCCTTTGTGCCGCTGGCAATAGTTTCCTTATCCTCTCTTCCGGGTTCCCTTAAATGCACGTGCATATCCACTATACCGGGCATTACTATTTTATCTTTCGCGTCAATTACAGTATCCACGTCTATGTTTATGATTTTTTCTACCCCTGAGATCTTGCCCTGATCGATTAGGATATCCATCGCGCTGTTTATTTTGTTAGCCGGGTCGATCACTATGCCGTTCTTGATCAATATTTTCACTTTGATAACCCCTTTTTTGCCTGGGACAACCAGAAAAGCACCGCCATGCGGACAGCTATGCCGTTAGTGACCTGCTCAAGGATCACGGAATTCGCTCCGTCAGCGACTTTACTCGATATCTCGATCCCCCTGTTTATCGGGCCGGGATGCATGACAATAATATCTTTCTTCGCTTTTTCAAGCCGCTCGTCCGTTATGCCGAATTTTTTAAAGTACTCCATTTGCTTAGGGAACGCGCCTTTTTCATCACGCTCAAATTGCATCCTTAAGACGTTTATGGCGTCGGCATTTGAAAGCGCCTCGCCTATATCTTCCGTAGCGCGAATACCCATATTTTCTATACCCGGAGGGATCAACATTCCCGGCGCGCATACAGTAACATTCGCTCCCAGCTTGGTCAAACCCCAGATATTAGAACGCGCCACGCGTGAATGAGCGATATCGCCCACGATGCTTACATTCAAGCCTTTTATATTGCCTGTCTTTTTTCTTAAAGTAAATATATCCAGAAGGCCCTGGGTAGGATGTTCATGCCATCCGTCGCCGGCGTTCACAACACTTATATTCACATGGCGCGCGAGCATCGCCGCCGCGCCTGAACAATTATGCCTTACTACTATAATATCAGCTTTTAGCGCCTCTATATTCTTTCCCGTGTCATTCAGGGTCTCGCCTTTTTTTACGCTGGATGTCTCTGTAGCGATATTAATGACGTCAGCTGATAACCTCTTAGCGGCGATTTCAAAAGACACCCTGGTCCTTGTGGAAGGTTCGTAGAATAGGTTTACCACTGTCTTTCCGCGAAGCGCGGGTACCTTTTTGATAGGCCTGTCTAGTATTTCCCTGAAAGAATCAGCTGTATCCAGGATCAGCTCAATGTCTTCTTTGGAAAGATACTCAAGGCCAAGGAGGTCTTTATGCGTCCACTGCGATTTTTTATTTACCGTTCTGGTCATTCTCATGCCTTTCTATAAAAACACGGTCTTCGCCGTCAATCTCTTTCAATTTTACCTGTACGGATTCCTTCTGCGACGTAGGCAAGTTTTTGCCCACATAGTCTGCCCTTATAGGAAGCTCACGATGCCCCCTGTCTATAAGGATCGCCAGTTGTATGCTCTTGGGCCTGCCAAAATCTATCAAGGCATCCAAGGCACATCTTATTGTCCTTCCCGTATACAGGACATCATCAACAAGTATGATAGTCTTTCCTTCTATATCAAAATCTATCTCTGTCTTATGCACCACAGGCTGATCACCGACATCGCTCAGGTCATCCCTGTAAAGCGTTATGTCAAGCGCGCCCACAGGCACGTCCATAGCGTCAATTTTCCCGATAGCCTCAGCCATCCTTTCAGCAAGAATATAGCCTCGCGTCCTTATGCCTATTACGGCAAAGTCTTTTGAATCCTTGTTGCACTCCAGGATCTCATGGCTGATCCTCGTGATTGCCCGAGCGATCTCTTCTTTTGTCAGAATATTAGTCTCCTGCTGAAACCCCATAAAACATCCTTTCAGGCAAAAAAAATACCTTTCCGCTCTATCCCAAGCAAAAAGGTAAAATTATATCATTCATTCTATGCATTTTTAAGCTCCCTTTTCAACCTCTCAGGGCTGATTTAAAGGTATCATATATCTTTATGTATTATACACTATTTCTAAATTCTGTCAAGATTTTCTTCATATATAAGTATCAACTTTAGTTACGGACTTATTGATAGTATCTTTTATCGCCATTCTTTCTATTCTTCCTTCATATATTTTTCCACCCGAAGGATTCCCATCTATACTTAATACATCTTCTTCTTTAATTAAAATTGCACTGTCAGCTGTTTTAGCGTGTTTTTTATCTTCAAATATTACAAGATCCTGAAACAACCCTATTATGGCCGTTCGATTATTAAGAGTTGCAAATTGCGCAATATGGCTTGAAGGTCCACCTAACACTGAAATAAAACCACCTATTGCCTTCAACTCCTCTGAGGTAATATCACTGGGTAGCTTCGCTTCATGCAATAGAAGTATTACCCCGTCTAAACCTTCGGTTTTAGCTTTCTTATACATAGAAACCGCTTTCCTAGGATCAAATATGACTTTTCCGATAAATGTCCCGCCACTAACTCCATTTCCAGTCAATATAGGTGATTTTCTACCATTAAACGGGATATATTCGTAGTTCCTGAAAATATAATTATCTCTACATTGGAGCCACCATATGCGACCGTTTTCAATGGTAATCTCCATCTCTTGAGGGTAACGTCTTTTGTTACTTAAAATTTTGGTGTCTCTTTCAAGCTGCCTATAAACATCTTCTCTGATAAAATCTTGTAAATACTCTATCTTATACGGTTTAACTAACCCTCCAACAACGTCTCCACCATACGCATTAGGATAAAATTCTCCTGTAAGCTTTTGTGTTTTATCTAACCTGTCATGAGAAAAAACAACAGCAGTCCCCGAAATAGACTTTTTGCTTTTAAAATTTCCATAAACCATCCTTTGAACAACAACAGATGTTCCCCAATCATCACTAATGTCTGTTAATTTTCTATGTGCTATAGCTTCCCGTGAATCCCAAGATTCACTAACACTCTTTATCGCTACGGATAAAGCATGATAATGGTCTCTTAATACTTGCTCTAACTCATCTCCGTAACCGGCATCTTCTATTGCCTTTTTATATTTAAACGCCAGATTTTTCATCGCATAATCCGAAAGATCGTCTTTATGATGTACTTTATATTTTAGTTTTTTAGCATCGATTATTTCATCAAAAATTTTAAAATCCATGCCTAAAATATACATGCCGTACGCCTCTAAAAATCTCCTATAGCTATCGTAAGCAAACCATATGTTTCCTGTCTCTTTAGCAATAGATTTCGCTATCTCATCATTAATTCCAACAAATGGGATTGTCTTCATGGCGCCGGGAAAAGAAACAAAGGAGCCGCTTCTAACAGAAACTAGCAGTGGATTTTTTATGTTTCCAAACTTGAGAGACATCCCATCTTCAATATGGATAACCTCTTCCAAGATTCTGATATTATTTTTTAATTTTTCCGATAGCTGTTGTCCATTGAATTTTTTAATAGGGGTCATAAAAAATGCCTGCGGCACAGAAAATCCTAATTTAGCCATCGTCACTAAAGAAGATGCTTTCCCTCCGTATAATCTTCTCAGATACAATCTCTCCTTATAAGGTAAGTCCAGAGCTTCTTTAAGATGCATAAGACTCAACAAGGGCATATCATCACTTACATAATTTGGCATGAGAAACAGTTCTTTTTCAAGCAATGATACTACATTAATAAAAATATTAAGCTTGAATTCTTGTCTAACAATTTGTCTGAACAACTTATCTTCTAATGATTCTTTTATGTCGCCTTTTTTAAAAGATAGTTCTGCGATGAATGGTTTATAATTATTGGCAATCGTTTCGATTGTAAGCTGATACCGCTCTCTAATAAGTTTGCAAATATCATGTAATTCAAGAATAGTGTTATAATAAGGGTCGGAAAAAGTTGCGGAAAATTCTGTCATGGACTTAGGGGAAATATAATCACAATCTAATAGTATGCCTAAATCATAAACAGCTCTGAACAAATCTGATGCTGTTAATTTGCCTTCCGCGTCTTTTTTCTCTAAAGAATCATAAAAATCTCCCAGGCTATATAATAAGATTTTTTCGATAGCGTAATCCAATTCTAACAATTCAAACCTATTAACACCTTCTGCAGAATCTATTTTTTCTATAAGGTTTATGCGAAAATCAGAAATCAAGCGCAAGATATTTGACTCGTTACCCTCAGTTGTCTTTTTTGCAAATATAGCCACGTCACGTACAAAATCATCGTCTTTGATCTCGGTATTTGCCAACCATATACTCAATAATTCCAACTTTTTCTGCGAAGTAATTTCAAACAGTAATAATAGCTCTCCTCTTATCTCTACAAGTAAATCGTATGCCTCCTTTGCCTTGGTATTTTCTTCTTTATATCTACTTCTTAGATTATAGTCTGCAGGGTTCAGTCGATCTACTCCCTGATGCAATTCACCTATTTCTCCAGTTTCAATAAAATCAATATACTTTTTTACCAATTTTAATGTTTCTTTAGCATTGCACCTTTTATGTATACTGTCTCTTATTGTCCCTACTATATTGCTGCTAGGCATTAACACATCATGTAAATATTCACTGGCACTCCAAGCATAATGCATTAAAGCATTCTCCCCGTGGCTTGAATCTATATATTCAAGTGTTTTTAAATTATTATAATCATACATAAACCCAAAAATATTCACTATCCTCTTTAAAGCATTAAAATCTTCGTAGAATTCAAGTTTATTGACTAGCTTTGTTAAAAGACTTCTTAACAATATCATTTCTGAAACAGGACAAGACTTTATAGATATGATATTATTTAAATAAGCTCTGTATGATACCTTGACTATAAAACTCCTCGCTAATTTTAAGACATCCTTATTTTTTGCCTCAACCATGTCTTCTATTTCACTGACTAAATCACCATATATTAAAAAATCTTCTATATATTTTTTTAAATTGCTTGGGTCTAAAGTTTGATTAGCAATGTCCATTAAACGATCTTTTCCTATTGTCTTGGCAAATTTAAATAATTTTTCATCCCAATCATCACCTATCTCAAAATTCTTTTTCAGATTTGCTAATAAAAGATGCAACTCTGCTTCCTGTATTCTGTCACGACTTGCAGCAGGAACCCTTAAATGTAATTTTCCAGGGAGATTTAAAGCATAAGTTGTGGCGCATAGAAAAAACACAAGGCTTATCGCCACAACTATAGTTTTTAAATTATAAACTTTTTTAAACTTAATCATAATAGTGGCAAAAAAATAACCTTCTTTTGGGCTAATGCCTTCTATTTCTAATGTATATTTTAGTTATATTGCCTATGGGATTATTATGCCACAAAATATGGATTTTGCAAGTAAAAAATAGCTTATGGGGTTATTACGTCGTTCTCACTATAGAGCGAGAGGAATAAGAGCAAATATTCTTTTATGTGGCGGGTGAGGAGGAAGTTTTGCCTTATATGTTCGCGGCCGTTCTCGCCTAGTTTTTTCGCGTAATCAGGAGCATTAAGGAGCTGCTTTATGGAAAATGCCGCGCCTTCTATGCTGTGGCACAATAGTCCTCCGTATCTGTGCTTTATCTGGAGAGGTATACCGCCTACGGCAGACGCGACAACAGGTTTGCCTTTCCAAAGCGCCTCTGACACAGTAAGCGCGAAGCCTTCCCTTATGGACTTCTGGACAACAACGCTTGCCACGCGCTGGAATACATTGATCTCATAAGGAACGTCTTCTACGAGCAAGGCGTGTATATCAGGGTCTCCGCCGGCTGCCTCTAAGACCTGCTTATAGATCTTGTCTGTCTCGGGATCATCAGCCGCGCGATTACCCACCAGCAGCAATTGACAATCAACGTATTTTTTTACCATTTTATAAGCCTGGATAACGCCCACGGGATCTTTTAACGCGTCATATCTTGATATCTGACAAACAATAGGTTTTGCCTGCGGGTCTATTTTATACTTATTCAAAACAGTAGCTATCTCTTCCCCGGTAACTTCCCTGTTCTTGTCGCTAAAAGGGTCTATCGAGGGAGATATCAGCGCCTGTCTGGGTTTCATGGTATGAGAAAAATGCGCGCTTGAAAATACAGCCGCGTCATATCTGTTAAAATAATTCCCAAGAAAATCCCAGACTTTTCTGTCAGGTTTGGACACGTCTACATGGCAACGCCATATCCATTTAGCATCCTTCATTCCGGGCTTACGGTCTATCAGGCCTATCGGCTGCGGGTCGTGGATAAACATTATGTCTCCGCGCAAGTCCATTTCCTTGACATTTTGGGCCGTAACATCATTAAATACGTCCCACATCTCTTTTGTTATCAAAGATTCTTTTCCATGCAAGGCATTGTGGATGGATTTTGTTACATTAAAAAATTCCGGAGAGCCCTTTATTACATCCCAGCAAGTGTCTACCCCCAGATCTTTCATAAGCGGGATTATCTTGGACAATATCTCGGCGACGCCACCTCCTACGGCCGTGGAATTTATATGCTGGATCTTTTTGCCGCGTAAATACCCGGCAAGTGTCCTTAATTCATCTATGGTCTCTTGTCCGACGATTTTTTTATACCTATTAAGATTTGCCATTTTTGATTCTTTCTTCCACCACGTTTATTAATTTCTTCCTTAGGTCATCCATTGTATAAGTATAGGGATCCATGGACGTTATCTTTTTGGCTAACTCCGGCTCCATCAAAGATGTGCCAAGCCAGAAAGAAAAATCATTCGTTTCCTTGTCAAGCCTCAGCCTCGCTTCAAACATATGAAAATATATAGAATCCGCTGAAATATTCCTGAGTATTCTCAAAAAACCCCTTAGGCTGTCAGCGGAATACCTGGTCGGCAGGATAAAACTTATGCTTTTAATGAAATGAAATATCTTGTCGGATGAGGCAAATCTAATCTTTACCGAAGGATTCGCGGCTATATAATCTTCTATTGTTTTTACTATTTCATTTCTGAGAGAACGGATAGTGTGATAGCTGATAGTATCTATGCTGGCGACTTTTTCACCCAGCACATCTTCGTTCAGGGCATTTGTTATCCAGTACGCAAAGTCATTAGGCGGTTCAGGAGAAAGCTGCCTGTGCTGCTGCAGGAAATGATGAGTATGATAATATATTGACGAGCCGGGAACTTCTTTGATCAGACTGAGCAGTTCATCTATATTGGAAGCTTTAAGTCCTGTCAGGACCCGAAGATGAAGCCTTGTATAAAACCTAAAACTTTTATCTTCTCTTTTCTTTCTGAAAAATATCATATCAGCAAATATATTATTATGTTAACAAGGCTATGTCAACCGATTAATAACCATGCATGTAACTGGTGAGTTAACAGGGGAGTGTATACCAATATTGTTCGAGCGAGTGAAACGAGTCGAGAACTCTCTGAGCGTACTTCTCGACTACGTCCCGATACTTCGGGACTCCGCTC
>JAHIUV010000044.1 GCA_018817035.1 Candidatus Omnitrophota bacterium
CGCGTGCTTTAGCAGGCTTTCCACGTCCAGCTCAGCCAGATATACTTTTTGTTTTATATCAAATTTTTTGGCTACCTCGGATTTTATCTCTCCGAGCATGCCTATTGTTTCTCCGGCGATCTTTATGCTGGCGGATAGCTCATTCCTTAATGAGGCAAAATCAGCGCCTTCTTTTATAACATAATCCTTCACGCCTGATTCATCCAGAAAACACTGGACTATGCCTTTTAAATCAAAGAAATCAATTTCCCGCGCTTTTTCTTTCCAGTTCCCTTCAGTAACGCCGCATACACCTATGGAAAGATTGTTTTTTTCGCGCACGTTGCCGGACGCCTTGTCTATCATGTAGACTTTATTCAATTCAAACAACTTAAGAAGCAAATTATTCTTTGAAAGGTTCCAACTTACGACTTCCAGCATCTCCGGCAAAAGGCTCGGCCTCATAAATTCCTGGTTAGAGCTCATCGGGTTAGCCAACCTGAGCGCTTTATCAAAAGATATTCCCATGGCTTCTATCGCGGACCTGCTGGTTAAGGTATACGTAAGCACTTCGTTCAGACCCAGAGAACACAGGATACGTTTCGCGTTTTTCTCGAAAGAAACCTGTTCCTTTTTCTCTTGTTCATAATATTTCTGCGCGCTGAATACAGGATCCTTTGAAGGCATTTTATCATAACCATATAATCTGGCCACTTCCTCTATCAGGTCTGTTTCAGTGTCCAGGTCCTGTCTGTATGAGGGCACTTTCACGGAAATTTTATTTTTTCCTGACTTTACGGGCTTAAGCTCAAGCCTCTTGAAAAAATCCATGACAACATTGCTTTTTATATCTACCCCCAGGACTCTTGGTATCTCAGTCAGGTTTAGAGAAATCTCTTTTTCTTTTATTGTCCTGCCACCCACATCAGTAACAGTACCCTTGGCCTTTCCTCCGGCAAGATCCTTTATCAGTTCCTGTGCCCTTGCGCTGGCGGAAAGCACCATGCCAAGATCAACGCCGCGCTCAAACCTATAACTTGATTCTGAAGCGAGCGTGAGCTTTCTCTGGGATCTCCTGACGGATATAGGATCAAAATACGCGCTTTCCAAAAAAATGTTTTTTGTTTCATTGGTTATCTCAGTGGCTTTGCCTCCCATTATACCGGCTATAGCCACAGGCGATTTCCCATCCGCTATGACCAGTGTATCGGGTTCAAGATCTCTTTTGACACCGTCTATAGTAATAATGCTTTCCCCTTTTTTAGCGCGCCTGACTATGATCTTATTACCATCTAACTTATCAAGGTCAAAGGCATGCAAGGGCTGGCCTGTTTCAAATAACACATAATTTGTGATATCAACCACATTGTTTACGGCTCTCACACCCATAGCGTTCAATCTTTCGATGAGCCATTTCGGAGACGGCCCTATTTTAGCGTTCTTTATAATACAACCGACATAACGAGGGCAGCCTCTTTTGTCAACTACATCTATTTTTGCCGCTCCGTGGCCAGCGGCCTTTTTCATGTAAGATTTCTTTATCGAGGCCTGTATTTTTAAAGTCCCGGCGGTTGCCGAGGCAAGTTCTCTTGCCACGCCAAGTATTGACAGGCAATCCGGCCTGTTAGGCGTTATCTCTATGTCCATAACACTATCGCCTTCTATATCTATAACGGATGATACTTCAAGGCCCGCCATAGTAAGGGAATCCCGGACCTTCTCAAGTCCTCCTTTTATGTCAATAAAATCCTTTAACCAGTTTAAGCTGACTCGCATAAAAATTTCCTTTCTATGTATACCTTTATATTATGCTGGTAATAATTCCTTTTTCTACCGTAATAGTCTTGGGAACCGCGTCATTGCTTATAAAAGTACCGCTCGCCCCTGCTGTTCCTCCGACCGAATAATCAACAGCATCTATTGTGCCATTTACGTCCAATTCAGCGGTATCTGTTGCCTTACCTATGGCGACATTACCCTCTACCAGCATTCCGCTGACAGGAGCTGTCTCAACCCCTGAATAAGTCGCCCCCACTACTATACCTGTTCCGCCCACATCCAATTTGGTCGCTGTAAGTTCATCATACGCGCCGTAAGGAGCCGGATAATACGTGGTAAGAGTTATCTCTTCCGCCATCAAGGTCACACCTACACACAAAATAGCCGCTAAAAATACGTAACAAAAAATAAATGGTTTACGCATGTCCGCCTCCATTTCAAGCAATAAGCTTGGTTAAAACTGTTTCAAAAATCTCACATCGTTCTCGTAAAAAAGCCTGATATCATCTATGCCATGCTTCAACATACAGATCCTGTCAATGCCCATGCCGAACGCGAATCCTGTATATTTCGCGGGATCTATTTTGACAAATTCCAGCACTTTCGGATTAATCATTCCGGCCCCTAACACTTCGAGCCAGCCTTTATAGGAACATACCCTGCATCCTTTGCCTCCGCATATAAAGCATGATATATCCACTTCGGCCGAAGGTTCTGTAAAAGGAAAATAATGCGGCCTGAGCCTCATTTTCACGTCTTCGCCGAAATACGCCTTGGCAAATCTTTCGAGCGTGCCCTTCAGATCGGAAAATACTATACCTTCGGCTACCATAAACCCTTCCAACTGATAGAACATGAACGAATGGCTCGCGTCAACCGCGTCAGGCCTGTATACTTTGCCCGCGTGCACTATCTGAATAGGGGGTTTTTCTTTTTCCATTACCCTTATCTGCGCGGTTGAGGTCTGGCTGCGAAGAAGCATGCCATTTTCAACATAGAAAGTATGAAAGGTTTCGCGCGACGGGTGATTCTTAGGAATATTAAGCGCTTCAAAATTGTAAAACTCTGTCTCTATTTCCGGAGCATCGACTGACTTGAACCCCATATTAACAAAAATCTCTACGATGTCTTCCATAGTCTTTATCAGGGGGTGCTTATGACCGATCTCATCATTGATACCCGGGAGTGTTATATCGTTATTCTCAAAAAGAGCCTGTTCTTTGTTCCTGAAAGCCTGCTCTTTTTCGTCCACCAGGACCGTGATTTTCTGTTTTAGCTCATTTATAAGACTGCCTACTTTAGGCTTGTCCTTTTTTGCCACGCTCTTGATGCCCTTTATGGCAGAGGTGATCTCGCCTTTTCTCCCCAGATATTTAACCTTTGCCTTTTCCAGATCATCCATACTGACAGCTTCCATGATCTCGGCTAAGGCTATTTTTTCCATATTTTTCAACTTTTCCTGTAATTTCATTTATGCCCCCTTATTTCTCTATATGATACTTCTTTTTAAACTTGTCAAGATTTTCATTGGAACCGACTATTACAAAAATATCCTTTTGCTTTATCACATAATCAGCCTTTGGAGCAATGGTCAACACAGGATTCTCTTCGCTATCAAGCTCCTTGCTCTTGATAGCGATTATATCAAGTCCGTGCTGGGCCCTTACGTCCAAGTCTCTTATGGTCTTTCCATAAAACTCTTTTGGCGGCACACTTTCCATTATGCTGAATTCTGGAGATAGCTCTATATGCTCCAGTATAGATGGCGACACCAGAGAATTGGCTACACGCAAGCCCATATCCCTCTCAAGAAAAATCACTTTTTCGGCCCCGATCTTTTCCAGGACCTTGCCGTGTTCATCGGTAACCGCTCTTGCCACAACATGCTGGACACCCATTTCTTTCAAAAGCAATGTGGTAAGGACAGATGCCTCCAAATTAGTGCCTATCCCCACAATGGCAATATCCACATTCATAACGCCGGCGGCCTTTAAGGCTTTCTCATCCGTGGAATCCAGCTGAACGGCCTCTGTTACGAATGCCGATGCCTCCTGAACCAATTCTTCGTCTTTATCTATAGCGAGCACCTGATGGCCTTTTTCACTCAATGTCTTTGCCACGCTCCATCCAAATCTACCCAATCCGATTACCGCAAACTGTCTCATAATAGCCTCCCGGTGTTAAGCCATAACTATTTTTCTCTTACAGCTTATAGCTTAAAGCTTATAGCTTTTTACCCTACCATGACTTTTTCTTCCGGATATTTATAAAATACCTTTTGCCCCCTGGCGGTAACGGCAAGAGCCAGTGTCAAAGGCCCTATCCTTCCCACGAACATAGTTATCATGATCAACAGCTTGCCTATCGGGCTAAGCAAAGGAGTGATGCCCGTAGACAAACCCACAGTGCCAAAAGCAGAAGTAACTTCAAATAATATCCTTAAAAAATAATTAGGAATAGCCTGATTTCTGTCTTCTACAAAACTCAACAACATCGTCACTACCACGATCCAGGTTATAGCGAGGCCGACTATCATGACCGCTTTCCTAAATATAGGCTTCGGTATTGTCCTTTTAAAAATATGCATATTGTCGTTACCCTTTATCATGCTCCACGCGCCCATCAAAAGCACGCCAAAAGTACACGTCTTGATGCCTCCGCCTGTCGACCCCGGAGAAGCTCCGACGAACATCAGTATTATTATAAAAAACAAGGTCGGGCTGGCTAGCCTGCTGATAGGGACAGTATTAAAACCGGCTGTCCTGGATGTGACCGACTGAAAAAACGAACTAAGCATTTTATCCTTAAGGCCCAATCCGTTCATTACGCCATGATTTTCCAATAAGAAAAACACCAGCGTGCCTAAACATATCAATATAACGCTGACGCTTACAGCTATCTTTGTCTGCAGGCTTATCTTGGAATAAAGATGCTGTATATCCTCATTACTCCTTAAAAACAACCTCTTAAAGGCCCATCTGAAAAATTTCGGGATGTCTATCAGCACCACAAATCCGATGCCTCCTAATATAATAAGCGCGGCCATAACCAGGTTTACATACGTGTCATTCGTATATTGCGTCAGGCTTGACGCGTTGAGAGAAAAACCGGCATTGCAAAAACCGGATATCGAATGAAATATCGAAAAGAAAGGATCCTTGAACCTGCTATACAAAAGAAAAGCGCCGGTAATCTCTATAAAAAACGTTATTCCCAGGATATATAAAATAAGGGTCTTCAGGCCCTGCACGCCGCTATGGTCAAGGGCGCCTTTTATGACGATATTTTCGCGCAGGGTAAGTTTTTTGCCCAAAAGTATGGCGAAAAAAGTGGACAATGTCATTATCCCCAGCCCGCCAACCTGTATAAGCAATAAGATCACAAAACTGCCCAGTTGTGAAAAAGCGCTTCCCGTGTCCCTGACGATAAGCCCTGTCACACAGGTAGCGCTGGTGGCCGTAAAAAAAGAATCCACTATGCCTATAGATATGCCGTTCGCGGAACATTGAGGAAGAGCCAACACGAACGCGCCTATAATTATAGTCACAAGAAAACCAAATATTACTATCTGTGGCGGTTTTAGTCTATGCATATTCTCCGAGTCTTAACTTCATTCTACGATATTGCAACAAACTCTGTTGACTTTGAAACTTCTCGACTTCGCCCCTGACAATATTGTTCGAGCTTGTCGAGAACATAAAGCTTGGGACTCCGCTCGAAGAATATTGTTCAAGCTAACTTTTCAACTACGCTCAGGGTAACGTAGAATTATTTCTTTACCGCATCTACAAGTTTTTTAAACGAGGGGCTATCATTTACTGCCATGTCAGCCAATGTCTTCCTGTTGAGCCGCACCTTTGAG
>JAHIUV010000045.1 GCA_018817035.1 Candidatus Omnitrophota bacterium
CCATAAGATATGTAAGAAAGTGGCAGTTCGTGCCGCACGATGAAGACATAGAAGATCTACCCGAAGGTATGGTTCGAATAAGGTTTTCCAAGCCTTAACTTCACAACAGTGCAATGCACTGTTGTGAAGTTAAGGATATGAGCGGGGTTTAAATGATAGAGATAGAGTTTTCCCTGGCGGTTACTATTTATCTTATTGTCAGTGTATTTTCTGTAATAGGGTTATGGATCGCGTCTGAAAGGAAAAATGTACAGGGATTATTTTCTTTAGAGGACGCGTTTTTCTGGCAATGTAGTATTTGTACTTATGTATATGTGGATAGCCGGCATAACGCGATCTCAAAATGCCCAAGATGTGAAAGTTTTAATAAAAAAGAGTAGGTCATTTAACAAAAAAAGAGGAGGGGATGGCCATGACTGACGAAATATTGCCGATAGCGCCGCCTTTGAAAGTATTGGAGTACAGGACTATCAGTAAAGGTTTTGGCTGGTGGTCAGCTGTTGTCCTGGTGGAATCATGGGGCAATAAGAGGTTGTGTCTTTATCTCTGGCAGAAGGCTGAGAATGGTTGGAAGAGGAAACAGAAGTATACCATACACAGCCAAGAGCGCTGGCGCTTGATATTAGGATCAATAGAAGAGCTGATAGGGGATTTGCAGTAATTATCGCAATCATCTTGAATGGTTGTATACAGAAATGATATGAACGGAGACGAATATGCCTATATTACATAACAATAAAGGTATCGCCTTTGCTGTGAGCATTGCTTTGGTGCTGCTATTATCAATAACAGCAATTGTATTTCTGGTAAGCGCGTATAATTCCGTAACTATCAATGAAAGCCTTGCCAGAAGAGCCAGGGCTATAACCAGAGCCGAGGCAGGAATTAATTATGCCTTCTGGAAGATCAGGATAAATGAGGATGACAGCGGAGATCCAATGAGTGATTATTTTCCAGGAACCTGCACTTTAACGCCCCCCATAACTATCCCGACAGGTTGGAGCATACAAGTCTCTGTCGAGGATAACGGTTTAGACCCTAAAACAGTAAAATCCACGGTCAATTACCAAAAATCCACAGTTTTTTAAGTATGCGGCGGAAAAACGTATAAGTGCATAACATATTCAATTTAAATTAGTTATGTCTTTAAATTTCTGCCGTTTTAACTCCTTATTTTTCCCCTACCTTGACAAAGTAAGTTGCTTATGGTATATTTGATTCCACCTAACTGTAAGTAAGTCTATTAGGGGAGGTTATAATGTCAAGTCTTATGGATACAGATGAATTAGCCAAATACCTAAAGCTTGAAAAGCAGACTATCTATAACTGGCTTAACCAGAAAAAGATCAGCGGTATAAAGGTAGGCCATGTTTGGAGGTTTGATAAGAAAATGGTCGATAAATGGCTGTCTTCTAATACGGTAGAGGCTAAGTCAAGGTCAAAATAAAAGGTCGACATGAATATTTTATCTTTAAGAAAAAAAACCACGGGTTTGCATATAGGGCACGATACAGTGGATCTTGTTGTGCTAAGAGGCACTCTTAGGGGCCCTAAGCTGGTCAAGTTCGGTCAGACCTATATATACCCGAAAGAAAAACATGATGAGATAATCCCTGAATCCTCCGGTACCGGACTCTCTCAGACAGATGATTCCCTGAAAAAAGACCCCAAGAAAACAAGGGATGATTATATAGTAGAGGCCATAAAAAGGGTCTTTAGTGAGAATAATGTTAAACCTGGCAATGTGATCAGCTCCATACCCAGCGAAGAGGTCATGGTGCGTTATTTTCAGATGCCAAAGATACCCAGGCAGGAATGGTCCTCGGCGGTTAACTTTGAGGCAAAGCGCTATATACCGTTTCGCATGGAAGATGTCTCTTCTGATTTTCAGGTAATGCTTCCTAAGCAGGGTTTATCCAGCATGGATGTGGTGTTTGCCGCTGTCAAACAAAACGCGATAAGGGATGTTATTAAACTGATAGAGTCAGCGGGCGCAAGGCCTAATATAATAGAGCCCGCGCCTTTTAGCCTTATCAGGGCTTTTAACGCCGCCGGACAGATAAACAGCAAGGTAAATACCGCTGTCGTAAGCATAAACAAAAAGAGCGCGAATATAGATATATTAAGGAATGGAGTTCCGTACATAATAAGGGATATAGCTCTTGATGAAGGCGCCTCCGAAGGTAAATCCCTGGAGCCGATATTTGAAAAATTACTCGCTGAAATAAAGCTGTCTTTTGATTTTTACGAAAAACAATTCCCGGCGGAAGTCATAGACAAAATAATCATCCATAGTCAGCTGCCTCTTGAGAACTGGCATGAACTGGTAGGTAAAGAGCTGCAGATTCCCGTGGAGACAGGAGATCCCTTAAGAGGCGTGAGAGTGAATAAAGAAATAGTGCCTTCAAGCCTTGCCGTGGCGTTTGGCCTTGCCTTGCGGGGCCTATCAGAGCCTTTCGTGGATGTGAACCTCTGCAAGGAAAAGCTGAAGATCTATAGGTACAAGGAAATGTTCTTAAAGTTGGCATTTCTGGAAGCGTCTGCCGCTGTATTTTTACTGATATTGTTAAAGGTTATAGGTATGAGAGCGATCGCTCCTTTGACAAAGGAATATGAAAGGACTATATCTGAAAGGCCCAAGGCGGAGGTTAGCATAAAAGATGATTCCATCGGGGCATTGGAAAGCGCTAAAAACAGCATGGAGGAGGAAAGAAACCTGCTTGCTGATATTATATCGAACAGGGTATACATTACTATGGGATTATCGGATTTTGTAAAGTTCACACCTGATAATATGTGGCTGACAGAGGTCAATTACGAGGAAAACGCAAGCAGAAAAAGATCTCCCGCGACCTCCAGGCAGCTTAACATAAAAGGGTATTGTGTTATAGATACCAATGTAAGCGAGACAGACATGGTGAATCATTTTCTGTTGAACTTAAAAGAAAGCTATATGATAAAAAAATCGATGCGGAATGCCGATATAGTCTCCGTAGAAAAGACAGAGGTAGACGGCCGTAAAGTGGCAAATTTTGAGATAATTTTTACAGGACATTGATAGTAAAGGGCCATATGGTAAAAGCAACTGTTGATAAAAAATTAAATAGGCTTGTGATATTGAGCGGCATAATGA
>JAHIUV010000006.1 GCA_018817035.1 Candidatus Omnitrophota bacterium
CAAACGTATGGATCTGTGCAAGGTGCGGTTTATCCTAATACATACACTGGAAGCTACAGCGGCACAACTCATGGCACAACCAATTACTCCGGAGGGCAGACATATACTTTCCGCAAGCCAAGCACACGCAATACGATAAAATGTTTCAAAGAAAAACCCGAAGGCCTTTCAGGGATTATTTATGATGCGGAGCAGTTAAGAATTAATATGCGGAAGCAATATGGCATAAAGTAGTCAAAAAGAAATGAAGTTAGTTTTAAGTATCATTTTTTCGATGAAGTCCGCAGATTAAAGTTGAAGATTGTTTAATGTTTGTGATATGCTATTGGGGTTGGATAGGGATGTGATTCTGGAAAGTCGTTGAACAGATAAGCGGTGCAGGATTTTAGGATCATCACAATCCTTGAATTGTTCTATGAAAGCCGGTGGCAGGGTTTCCATGATTGCGATCAGCTTAGATATGCGTTTACGGTCAATATTTAGCTCCATAGCGGCAGAGCGATAGGTTTGTCCGGGATGAATAGCCATATGGGCCTTGATATTGAGAGCTTGCTGGATGAGGTTTACCGGCGGTTTGCGTTTTCTTTGGGGTTTATCAGGGAAAGGCAGGTCAAGTGAGACCTCAAGCCGGACTTTCTTGCGGTTATAAGATGTTATAAGTAGTTGAACCGTTTCAGGTTGTGAAACTCGACTCACGTCTCGTTTCAGACCCTTATTTGACGCCAATGCGAACCAAACCTATGAGTAAAATACAAAAAGACTTAAAGGGCGAAGATATTATTCTTAATCTCAAGAAAATTGTGATTTCTCCCTGTGATTCACGTTCCAGTTCTACATGCGGAGGCCCTGTTTATTTTGAGTTTGAATGTGACACCAAGGCTGGTTATATGGAGGATCCGGATATGACAGGGAAGATTAAGGTTTTGTCTGTGAAAAAAGAGAAGGGCTGTTATTTGCTCAAGGTTAAATTTAGGCGGAATAAGGATGTTGATTGATAATGAAAAGATATAAAATATTTGTAAGCGGAGTACAAAAAGAATTGAAATTTGAGCGTCGGGCTGTCAAAGAATTTGTCCGCAAAGATGTTCTTTTGTCGGAGTATTTTGATGTTTTCTTATTTGAGGAGGCTCCGGCGAAGAGTAAATCAGCGGAAAAAGCTTATATAGATGAAGTACAAAAAAGCGATATTTATATCGGCATTCTTGGCCAGGAATATGGAGGCGCTGAAAAAGGAAAAATATCACCGACAGAGGCTGAGTTTTGTGAGGCTAAGGCTAAACATAAAGAAATTCTGATTTATATCAAAGGCCAAAACACAGTTGATAAGAAACGAGAACTTGGTGTGCAGAAACTCATAAAAGAAATCAGAAACCCGCAGGCAGGGTATAGCTATAGAAGGTTTAAAGATACGGGCGAACTAACCAATCTCGTTTATGAGAGTTTAATATCCTTTCTGAAAGAAAAAGGAGAAATCGGAAAAGCTGGGTTTGATCAGCGGATATGTGAAGGTGCCAAGTTATCCGATATTGATAAGACCAAAGTTAAATGGTTTCTGAAGGTTGCCCGGGCAAAACGAAGTTTTCCTCTTGGGTTAGATTCATCAGTAAAAGACGTATTCACGCATTTAAAACTTATAAAAGACGGTAAACTCACAAACGCCGCAGTTCTTTTATTTGGGAAGAGCCCAAGAAAATTCTTTGATCAGGCCAAGATTAAATGTGTTCAATTGCCCAGCACTGAAGTTGTGAAGCCGTTTTCTTCGTATCATATTTATGAGGAGGAAAATCTTTTTGAGCAGGTTGATAAGGCGGCAGCTTTCGTCTTGGACGCAATTAAATTTCCAGTTATTCAGCAGAAAAATACGGTACAGGTGGCGCGACCCCGGGAGATTCCTGATTTTGCTATTCACGAGGCTATTGTTAACGCCGTAGCGCACCGTGACTACAATACGACTTCTTCTGTTCAGGTAATGGTATTTCTTGATCGTGTTGAGATATGGAATTCTGGTACACTTCCCGGTAGCCTGAAAGTTGAAGATCTGAAAAAGCCTCACTCTTCTCACCCGTCTAATCCGACATTAGCGACTGTTTTGTATTTTGGAAACTATATCCAGCAGGTGGGATCAGGTACAACAGAAATGGTCCGCCAGTGTAAGAAACATGGGCTTCCGGAGCCTGAGTTTGTTTCGGTGCGAAATCTTGAGTTTAAGACGATACTTGCGAGAGATATTTTTACAGAATCAAATTTAACTCAAATGGGTCTTAATGAACGCCAATTGAAAGCTATCAAGTTTGTTAAAGAAAAAAGCCAAATCACCAATAAAGACTATCGAGAAATAAACCATGTTTCCAAGCCTACGGCAACCAGGGACTTTGCTAAACTTGTTGAGATGAAGATTCTAAAACAAAAGGGCATAGTCGGGAAAGGTACGGTTTACATCCTAAAACCAATTGGCTCATAAATGGCTCAATTGGCTCATAAATGGCTCAAAATTGGCTCACGGTGGGATTTGAGAGGACAGCTAAGACTTTAGCAATAGGCGCTCAATAGATTAAGGTTGGAGATTGTTCAGGGTTTGTGATATGCTGTTGGGGTTGGATAGGGATGTGATCTTTGGCGGTTTACGCTTTCTTTGGGGTTTATCAGGGAAAGGCAGGTCAAGTGAGACCTCAAGCCGGACTCTCTTGCGGTTATAAGACGTCACAAGTAGTTGAATTGTTTGAGGTTGTGAAACTCGACTCACGTCTCGTTTCAGACCCCAACATCTCCTGTCTCTATATGGCACAATGAGTTAGGACACGTCTCCGACGGAGAAATCTGTCGGAGATTTTTTATCTGTCGATATCTCTAGGACTTAGGGCGTTATTTTCGTCGGAGAATTTCGAAATATTTTAAAACAAGATCACCGTCGGTAAAGAAAGCAATATTGCGAGAGAATTTGAACGTATATGTTTTAAAAAAGACGTGGTAGTGGAAATAATAAATCCAAACGATTCGGAGTTGATCGATATTTATAAGAGAGTGTTTAAAACCGAAAAAATTACCGTCAAATATTCTTCGTTTGCGGATTATTGCGATAGTTTGATACCATGTGCCAAAACATCTGGATGACAGAGTACAAATGATAGCGGTTGACAAACGTAGTAAAAGGTGGTATATTGTCAACTGATGAGGGAAATGACCATGTTAGCCCAAAAGATCAAACAATTAAGACTGTCTCGAGGATGGACTTTGGATGAGCTGGTGGCCCGGATTGGCGGGGTTGTTACCAAGCAGGCCATCTCTAAGTATGAGTTAGGCCTTGATCAGCCCTCAGCCCCTGTATTAACTAAAATAGCAGGCGCGTTTAATCTAAAAACCATTCAATTGCTCTCCGAGCCAAAGTACAGGATCGAATTCGTTGCTTATAGAAAGAGATCAGCATTACGTAAAAAAGAGCAATCACGAATTGAAAACTTCGTCAAAGAACGGCTGGAAGAGCGATTGAAAGTCCAGAACTTAGTATGCCCAAATGTGACCTTGAATGTGCCGGTTCGAAAATTTAACATTAATAGATTGGACGAGGTTGAAAAGGCCGCTGACACGATACGCTCTGAATGGAGTTTAGGCAAAGATCAGATATCGAGCCTTACGGGTGTGCTGGAGAATAAACTGATTCACATCATAGAAGTTGACGCTAATGATAAATTTGATGGAATGGCGGCAGTAGCTTATGAGGATCATCATATTAAGGGAGTTGCCATTGTTGTAAGGAAAGGCACTCAGGGCGAAAGACAGCGGTTAAATTTGGCCCACGAATTAGGCCATTTAGTCTTAAAGATATCGCGATCTGTTGATGAGGAAAAGGCCGCGTTTCGTTTTGGAGCGGCATTCTTGGCGCCAAAAGAATGGATAATGCGCGAGGTTGGTGACAAGCGAACGGCAATTGATGTTCAAGAGTTGATTATTCTAAAGAAAAAATTCGGTTTGAGCCTTCAATCGATCTTGTATAGGTTGAAGGATTTGGATATGATTTCCGGATCTTACTATATTCAATGGGTTAGATGCATCAGTAAGATGGGATGGAAGCGGCAGGAACCCAATCCTCTTCCTGTTGAAAAAGCCGAATGGTTAAAACAAAATGTGTATAAGGCTTTTGCTGAATCGCTTTTAAGCCAAGTTGATGCTGAAACGCTATTGGGTGAGAAAATTGATGATAAAACTCCGCTTTCCTTGAAAAAAATACGCTCATTTATAAAGCTTCCTCTTGAAGAGAAGCGAAGGATCCTTGCCGAACAAGCGGAGAAAGCCGCTCCAGACTATGAAAATGACAACGCCCGAGACGCTTGGCAGGCAGGAGACTTCCTTGAGCACTAAAATAAACATTCCTGTTCGAGGCGAAATCTGGGAATTAAAGCTTGATCCTACGGTTGGCGCAGAGATTAGGAAGAACAGGCCGGTGCTGGTTATTAGCTCTGACGCAGCAGGTAAACTGCCGATTAAATTGGTGGCACCTATCACTGAGTGGAAACAAGCATTTGCCGGTAATATTTGGCATGTGAAGATTGAACCGGACGCACAAAACAATCTTGGGAAGGCGTCCGCGGTTGATGTTTTGCAGGTTAGAGACGTTGATTATCAGCGATTCGTGGAATTGATCGGCAAAGCTTCCCCGCAGACACTCGAGGAAGTAGTCACTGCGTTGGCCGCCGTTGTCGAATATCAATAACATTTTGGTGCATTTACTTTGATAAGATAACAGACTATAAGGTGGCTGGTTCGGCAATTAGAGAGTTTCTAACCTGCTTGAGCCAGCGACCCCAGTAATATCGTTCTCCTCGCATAACGAGAGAGTTTAGAGGCTATTGATCGGATACGGTCGATAGCCTTTTTCTGCCTGTATACAGAGAGTCTTTCTGACGCGCAATATTTCTGGGCGGCTAAGAAGGAGATACCATTGGTATGGGCGCCAGGGTCCGAAAAATCTGGCCACTGATATTGTAAAATAGTTTGCTGATTTTTGTATGACTGAGTTTTTATTGCTGTTCTCGACTCACGGAGTTTACCCTGAGCGTAGTCGAAGGGTTCGCTCGAACAATATTTTTCGAGCCTGCCCCGTAACAAATCGAAGATTTGGTTCGGGACGAAGTCGAGAAGATATAAAGTCAGCAGGGTTCATTATGACATCTGGCCGTTTTCTTGATGTTAATAGCTTAAAATCAGTGGTATAATAAACCGAAAATAAGATTTTTTCTCTTAAGAACTGGTACAACTTATAGGGGCAGGTCATTTAAAACAACCTTGGTTTAATTATGGCGTTAATCAGTTTACAGGAAATCAATCTTGCGTTTGGCGGGCCGCTTATTTTCGATTGCTTAAGTTTGCAATTAGAGTCCGGCGAACGCGTCGCCCTGCTTGGCCGTAATGGCGCCGGAAAAACTACTTTAATGAAAGTGATGAGCGGCCAGCAAAACCTTAACAAAGGCAACGTTATTGTACAAAAAGGAATTCAGATCGCCTATCTGCCGCAGGAAGTTCCCATAGACATCACGGGAACTGTTTTTGATATTGTTTTATCCGGGCTCGGTAAACGCGCCGAACTATTGAGCCAGTACCATAATCTTACTCATCGCTTGCAAGCAGACCAGTCTCCGGAATTATTAAGACAGCTTGATACGCTGCAAAACAAGCTTGATCATACCGACAGCTGGGATCTGGATAATCAGGTTGAAAATGTCATTGCAAATATGAAACTTGATCCGGATAGTGATTTTGCCATGTTGTCCGGCGGACAAAAGCGCAGGACTCTTTTGGCCAGAGCGCTGGTGCTTAAGCCGGAAATTTTACTGTTGGATGAGCCGACAAACCATCTGGATATTGACTCAATGCTCTGGCTTGAAGGATTTTTGCGTAGTTATCCGGGCACTGTTTTTTTTGTTACGCATGACAGGATGTTCATGTCTCGCTTAGCTACTAGAATACTTGAACTTGACCGCGGAAAAATATTTAGCTGGACGTGTGATTATAAGACATTTCTTGAGCGTAAACAAGCAGCGCTTGATGTGGAGGAAACGCGGTGGGATCATTTTGATAAAAAGTTAGCTGAAGAAGAGATTTGGATTCGTAAGGGAGTTAAGGCCCGGCGATGCCGTAATGAAGGCCGCGTTAAGGCGCTGGAGCGCTTGAGAGAAGAAAAGAAGGCGCAGCGTAAGGTGATCGGACAGGTTCGTATGCGGGCGCAGAAAGTGGATCCTTCCGGCCATCGGGTCGCTAAGATCTCACAGCTTAGTTTTGGGTATGAAGAAAAATGTTTGGTTAAAGATTTTTCCACTCAGATAATGCGCGGCGATAAAATCGGCGTGATCGGGCCTAACGGCAGCGGCAAGACGACATTATTGCGCCTTTTATTGGGAAAACTTGCGCCTCAAAAAGGCAAAGTAAGCCTGGGGACGAATCTTCAGATTGCATATTACGATCAACTTCGCGAACAACTGGAAGAAGACATGACCGTTGCTGAGAATATTAACGGAGAATCAGACAACATCGTTATTAATGGTAGGCCAAGGCATATAATCGGATATTTGCAGGATTTTCTTTTTACTCCTGACAGGGCGCGTACGCCGGTCAAGGTTTTGTCGGGCGGGGAACGCAATCGTCTTTTTCTTGCGCGGCTTTTTTCCAAGCCTTCGAATGTTTTAGTAATGGACGAGCCTACCAATGATCTGGATATCGAAACTCTTGAGCTATTGGAAGAATTGCTGCTTGAGTATCCCGGCACGCTTCTTTTGGTAAGCCATGACAGGGTTTTTCTTAATAATGTAGTAACTTCTACCATGGTCCTTGAAGGAGAAGGTTTGATCAATGAATATGTAGGCGGTTATGATGATTGGTTAAGTCAGCGAAAACCCGCGATATTATCGCCGATAAAAACAGAACATGCAAAAAAAAATGTTCAGCCAAAAATTCCTGTAGTCGCGCGGAAGCTTACATCTAAAGAACAGCGCGAACTCGATAACTTTCCGCCGGTAATTGAAAAAATAGAAGCTGAACAAAAAGAGATAACGGCTCTTTTAGCCGATTTTAATTTTTACCAGAAAAATTCCGCGGAAATCGCAAAAACTAAAGCCAGATCAGAATTTTTGTCAAATGAGCTCGAAAAAGCATATGAGCGATGGAAGTATTTAGAAGAATTGTAGCGGAATAATAGCCGTTCTGCTTAGGCAGACCTTATAAGGATTAATTAATCAATGTCCGGACATTTCGGACATGGTTCGACGTATTCGCTTCGCTCATTTGCTCACCATCGCGAGGAAATGTCCTCTCTGAATCCAGAATTTTCTTGATAATAGCCATATTAAGCCTTATAATATATACCTATATATAGAGAGGTTCCCCCTCGGCTAATACGAGAGGGGCTCCAGCAATATTACTCTTCTCCGGTATTGATAAAAATATCTCCTCCTGAACCTTAAGAGGCAACGTTTTATTTAACAAAGAAAGAGGCTAAATGATAGAAGTCAAGAGCGAAGGCATAATACTTAAGAGTTCACATAACGCATTTGATAACCAGGCAGTCTTAAATCCTGCCTGTATCGAGATAGACGGCGTGACTCATATGTTTTACAGGGCTGTAAGGCAGGGTGACATGGTTTCTTCAATAGGCTACTGCCAGTTAGTCGCTAATAAAGTCGTAAAGAGGCTTGACAGGCCTGTCCTTTTTCCGGAATATGATTACGAGAAAAAAGGCGTAGAGGACCCCAGGATCGTTTTTTTAAATGGGGTATATTATATTTTTTATACCGCTTATGATGGTAAAAACGCCGGTTTCGCTTATGCTACGAGCACTGATCTTATTAATTTCGTAAAGCATGGGGTAATCTCCCCGCGCATTACTTATGACGAAGCAGGCAACCTCTTTGGTTGCTCAAGGGTCAATGTAAGAGAGAAATATTTTTTATTCGAATCGTATATAAAAGACAGGCAAGGCGCTGATATCTTATTATGGGAGAAAGATGCCTTTATCTTTCCTAAGAAATTGAATAATAAATTCGCGTTGGTCCATCGTATCCTTCCCGGGATACAGGTGATATATTTCGATGATTTTAAAGACCTTACTGATGATTATTGGAGAGAGTACCTTAAAAATTTGGGTAACCATGTCATACTTGACCCAAAATACAGGTTTGAAAGCAGGAATATCGGTGGCGGATGCCCACCCATTGAGACTAAAGAGGGATGGCTTTTGATCTATCATGGCGTAGAGGACTCTCTTCAAGGCAAAATTTATCACGCGGCAGCCGCATTGCTAGACCTGGACGATCCGACTAAAGTCATAGGACGTATGAAACAGCCCTTGTTTTCTCCGACTGAGAAGTGGGAAAAATTTGGCGATGTTGACAACGTTGTTTTCCCTACAGGAACCGTACTGAAAGACAATAGGTTGTATATCTATTATGGCGCGGCTGATAAATTCATAGCGGCTAAATCAGTCGACATAAATGAGCTTTTGAAAGAATTAAAAAATGATATTTGATACCCGTCAGTTAAAAATAAAAGAAAACATAAAAATAGTTTACCTGTCTACTTTTCCTCCCAGGGAGTGCGGTATAGCTACATTTACCGCTGATCTTACGGCTGCTATGGATGATCTGCTTGAACCTGCCATTGAGTCAAGGGTGGCCGCGATTAATTCTGATGATATATCGCGTTATCGTTATTCAAAAAAGGTCATTTTCCAGCTAAACCAACATTCTGAGCAGGAATACATTGAGACGGCTAAAAATATCAATAAAATGGACGAGGTCAAACTCGTCAATATTCAGCATGAATTCGGCATATTCGCGGGTGAATTCGGCTCACATATCGTTTCTTTCCTGAAGGTGCTCAAGAAACCTTCGGTTGTGACTTTTCACAGTATCTTGCCTTCGCCTGAGGCTAAACTTAAAACAATAGTCTGTTCAATAGCGGAAGAAGCAAGCGGATTAGTGGTGATGACTGATCTTTCAAGAGAGATCCTTATCCGCGAATATGGGATAGCCGAAGAAAAAATTTCAATGATCCCCCATGGCATTCATTCTATGCCTTATACTTCCAGCGTAAAACCCAAGTCTGCTTTGGGTTTTTCAAAGAAGGTAAGCCTTTTAACGTTCGGATTGCTAAGCAGGGGCAAGGGGATCGAATATGCAATAGAAGCGTTGCCTAAAGTCATTAATGCCTACCCTGATATTTTGTATATAGTCCTGGGAGCGACTCATCCAAATGTCCTAAAAGAAGAAGGGGAAAACTACCGTAAATTCCTGATCCAAAAGGTCCATGATCTCGGACTTTCTTCTCACGTGAATTTTTATAATGAGTATGTTTCCGTGGATAGCCTCCTTCAGTTTTTAAAGGCCGCGGATATCTACATTTCAACCTCTCTTGACCCTAATCAGGCTGTTTCGGGCACATTCTCTTACGCGTTGGGTTCGGGAAGGCCGGTAATCTCCACTTCTTTCGCGCAAGCCAAGGATCTTATTGCCTTAGAGGCAGGGATATTAGTTGATTTTAGGGATCCAGATTCTTATGCCGAAGCCCTCATAAAGCTTTTAAAAGACCCTTTCTTAAGGGAGCAGCTTGGAAAGAACGCGTATTTCAGGACCAGGAATATGACATGGGAAAATGTCGCCCTTGAGTATTCAAAATTATTCTCAAAATATTCCGGCGATATCGCCAAAGTAAGCGAACGCAAAAAAATTCCCAGGGTCAATCTTAATCATATTATTCGCCTGACAGATGACTTTGGGGTCATACAGTTCGCCAGGCTATCTTTACCGGATATATCGTCGGGCTATACGCTGGATGATAACGCACGCGCCCTGATAGTCACGTGTTTATGTTATGGCAAATTAGGGGGAGAGCTTAAGGCGGCTTATCCTGATAAGCGGAAAAGAGAGTTACTCAAGCGTATAGAGGTATATTTACGTTTCATTGAATTTGTTTTAGGCGAAGACGGCGTGTTCTATAATTATGTAAGATCCGACAGGACAATAGACATAGAGCTTAACAAAAAAGATAGTCTTGATGATGCCAGCGGCCGGGCTTTTTGGGCGTTGGCGCTTGTTGCTGCGGCCGATTATTTACCGGATAGCGCGAGGGATAAAGCTTTCTTCTTATTGAAGAAAAGGATAAAAATATATGAGATGCTTGAATCTCCGCGGTCAGTCGCTTTTTACGCGAAAGGCATTTACCTGCTTTTAAAAAAGATGCAGGAGATCGAAGGCAAAGACTTAAGGGGGCTGTTGATCACTCATTGCGACAGGCTGGTATCGCTTTATCGGGGCGTGTCTTCTGAGGAATGGCAGTGGTTTGAAAGCTACCTGACTTATTCGAATGCTGTTTTACCGGAAGCTCTTATTTTAGGGCATAAATATACCGGCAACACTGACTACTCGGATATAGGCATTAAAACTTTGGATTTTCTGATAGCCAAGACTTTTGTCAATGGGGGATACGCGCCGATAGGCCAGGATGGTTGGCATCACAAGAACGGCGCTCGCCGTTATTTTGATCAACAACCAGAGGATGTATCGGCCATGGTTTGCGCCCTTGCTACGGCGTATTCAATAACAGGAAAGGACCATTATAAAAGGCTCATGCATGAAGCTTTTAACTGGTTTTTAGGCGATAATAGCCTTAAGCAGGTGGTTTATGACAGGACCACGGGTGGATGTTATGACGGCTTAAGAGAGGGGTATATTAATCTTAATCAGGGATCTGAGTCCACTACATCCTACCTTTTGGCAAGATTCGCCATAATCCAGGCGGGATGAAACGATTTAGTAGTGGGTATGATTTTCAACAGAAAGACGCATATCTATAATTAGATCATCGGGTCATTTTTAGCTATTTTGACCCGGCTAATATAAGAATGATAATGTAAAATAGTTTGCTGACTTTTATTTGACAAAGATTTTATTATGGTTCTCGACTCACTGCGTTCGCTCGAACAATATTTTAAGACAATATTCTTCGAGCTTGCCAAGAAGACATAACGTCAGCAAAGTTCTTGACACTATGGTAAGAATATAATAATTGACATATGGCTCGTATATATAGA
>JAHIUV010000046.1 GCA_018817035.1 Candidatus Omnitrophota bacterium
ACAAAAAATATTGTTCGAGCTTGTCGAGAACCAATACTTGCACAAAAAATATTGTTCGAGCTTGTCGAGAACCAATACTTGCACAAAAAATATTGTTCGAGCTTGTCGAGAACCAATACTTGCACAAAAAATATTGTTCGAGCTTGTCGAGAACATAACGCTTGGGGCTACGCTCGAAGAATATTGTTAAAAACCAGCAAACTATTTTACAGTATCAGAGGGTTTAGTGTTTTGAGTTTAGTATTTATATCCATGCTTTTAGCTTAACCTCTTTATGTCTTCATCCACCATCATCTTGACAAGGCCCTCGAAATTTACTTTTGGCTGCCAACCCAGGATTTTTTTTGCCTTTGAAGCGTCGCCTTTTAACTCATGGACCTCTGAAGGGCGATAGAATTTTTCGTCTATTTTTACATAGTCTTCCCAGTTAAGGCCCGCGTGCCTGAACGCGGCGTCCACAAATTCTTTGACAGTGTATGTTTCTCCTGTGGCAACTACGTAGTCGTCGGGTTTATCCTGCTGGAGCATCAGATGCATTGCCTCACAATAATCTCCCGCGAAACCCCAGTCCCTTTTAGCGTCAAGATTACCGAGCCGCAGTTCTTTGGCAATGCCAAGCTTTATCTTCGCTACAGCGCTTGTTATTTTACGGGTGACAAACTCATATCCTCTCATCGGAGATTCGTGGTTAAACAGTATCCCGTTACAAGTAAAAAGTCCATATGCCTCGCGGTAATTACGCGTGAGCTCAAAACCCGCTACCTTGGAAATACCGTAAGGGGAACGCGGGTGAAACGGCGTAGTCTCTTTCTGCGGAATTTCCCTTACCTGCCCGAACATCTCACTAGAACCGGCAAAATAAAACTTACACTTTGGCGCCCTATTTTTTATGGCTGATAGCATATAGTGTGTACCGTTTATGTTAGTGCTTATCGTGGAAAATTCGTCCTCGAAAGAATAACTCACGAAACTCTGCGCGCCCAGATGATAACATTCGTCGGGTTTTATTTTTTCCACCACGTCGAACAAACTGGCGTAGCTCTCCAGCGAACCTGAATGCAGGTTTATTTTATCCATGACAGGCCTTAGGCGCCACAACCTGTGTTCAGGATCCTCAAGCGCGACGCGCCTGACAACGCCATGCACCTCGTAACCTTTATCAATAAGCAGTCTGGATAAATATGCCCCGTCCTGCCCTGTAATACCGGTAATTAATGCCTTTTTCATTAATTCCTCCCTGATTTAACCCTGAAATACTCCACTGCCTTTATAAGTCCCTTCTCAAAACCAACCTCTGGGTCGAATTTTATCAGTTTTTTCGCCTTTGAAATGTCCGCCAATGTATCCTTTACGTCGCCGGCCCTCTTTGGCGTGAACTTTGGCTTTATATTTTTCTTTAGTATTTTGTTAACATATTTAATTATATCCAGGACACTGTACGCTTTGCCGCACGCGATGTTAAACACTTCACATTTTATGTCAGGCGCTGTCGCTGCTTTTATATTCGCCTGCACCACGTTCTCAACGTATGTAAAATCTCGCGTCTGCTTTCCGTCCCCGTGGACAGGGGGTTCTTCGTCATTAAGCATGCATGTTATGAACTTAGGGATCACTACGGCATACTCGTTCTCAAGGCTCTGCCTGGGGCCGAATACGTTAAAATAACGCAGTGACGCTGTTTCCAGGCCGTAGATCTCGCTGAATATCCTGCAGTAATATTCCCCTGCCAGTTTAGTCAGGGCGTACGGAGAGATCAAGAGCGGCAAAAAATCCTCTTTTTCGGGAAGCTTATCTGTCTCGCCGTAGATCGAGCTGGATGAGGCAAATGTCACGCGACTCACACCGGCTTCTTTTGCCGCGGCTAATATGTTCAGCGTCCCGTTTATATTGACGTCGTTATACAGCTCGGGGTTACCGAGAGACTTTGGCACGCTTCTGAGCGCGGCCTGGTGCATGCAGTAATCCACGCCCTTGATCGCCTTGGCGACAGCTGCCTTATCCCTTATGTCGCCTTCTATAAACTCTATCCTGCTCCTAACGCTGGCTAAATTTTCGATCTTACCGGAACTTAGGTCATCCAGCACACAGACCTTATCTCCGTTTTTTACCAAAGCATCTACTATGTGAGACCCAATAAACCCCGCCCCGCCTGTAACAAGAAACCTCATTATTGTCCCCTTCTTGCCTTAACTTCACAGTGCATTGCAGTTTTGTGAAGTTAAAGAGTTATTATGTTATCGTTCGCCTTGAATTCCTTTAAAGCGTTACGCGTGTCAAGGATTAGGTCCGAATTTTTTACTATCAGGGCATAATCCAGCACGGTATGGTCTGTTATTATCGCTACGCAATCGCTCGAAGATATATTTTCTTTTGTAAGTTTTACTGATTTCAGGTCTAAACCGTCTATTTTAAAGTCAGGGACCAGCGGGTCATGATACCGGACATTCGCGCCTTTTTCGATCAACGA
>JAHIUV010000047.1 GCA_018817035.1 Candidatus Omnitrophota bacterium
CGATACGGCAGAAACTTCCGGAGGGTTTTCAGACGTCAGAATTCCTCCTGGAACACGGGCTCATAGATATGGTGGTTAATCGTAAACTTTTAAGAAGCACGATCACTCAACTTGTGGATTATCTTTCTGCCTGAATTCAGGCGATAATGTAATATTCTGTTTCTGTTCTCGACTCACTGCGTTCGCTCGAACAATATTAGGCCCCGAGCGATGTCGAGGGGCTTCGAACAAAGTCCTGATCTTGTCCGCCTGAGGCAGACATAGTCGAAGGATAATATTCTTCGAGCGAAGTTCCGAAGTATCGGGACGAAGTCGAGAAGATATGAAGTTGGCAGGTTCTATTATGAGGCTTAGTTTTTCGAGTAAATACGAGAGAGAACGTTAACGATATGGCGCAAGTAAGCCTTAAAAATATAACAAAGATATATCCCGGCAACGTAATGGCTGTCAGTGACGTAAACCTGAGAGTGGAGAATAAAGAATTCGTCGTGTTCGTAGGGCCTTCAGGATGCGGAAAATCCACTACTTTGAGAATGATAGCCGGCCTTGAGACCATAACCAAAGGCGAGATCTGGATATCTAACAAGAAAGTCAATGATATCCCCGCGAAAGACAGGGATATTGCCATGGTGTTCCAGAATTACGCGCTCTATCCGCATATGAGTGTTTATGAAAATATGTCTTTTGCCCTGAGACTGCGTAAATACCCTAAGCCGGAGATAGACGCCAGGGTCAAGGAAGCCGCGGAAATATTAAGCATAACAGATCTATTGAACAGGCGTCCCCGCGAGCTCTCGGGAGGCCAGCGCCAGAGAGTGGCTGTGGGCAGGGCAATAGTGAGGAAACCGGAAGTATTTTTGTTTGACGAACCGTTAAGCAACCTCGACGCCAAGATGCGCGTCCAAATGAGGACGGAGCTTAATAAACTGCACATAAAACTTCAATCTACCATGATCTATGTCACCCATGACCAGACAGAAGCAATGACCATGGGAAACCGCATAGTAGTCATGAAAGACGGCATTGTGCACCAGGTCGCTGACCCGATCATGCTCTATAATAAGCCGGTAAATAAATTCGTAGCAGGTTTTATAGGATCGCCCCCCATGAATTTTGTTAACGGCCGTATAATCAAGAAAGACAGCAAGTTCTTTTTTCAGGAGGCAGGTTTTACCGTAAAGATAGTGCAGGATATGTATGATAAGATCTCTCCTTACGAGGGAAAAGAGATCATATTTGGGATAAGGCCCGAAGATATATATGATAAATTATTCATGTCCGTTGCCTCTTCGGAGAATACGGTAAAAGCCGTTATTGAGATAGTCGAACCCATGGGCGCGGAAGTCTTTTTATATCTTACTGCCGGAAAAAGTTCATTGATAGCGCGTGTCAGCGGAAATGACAGGCCTGAAATCGGACAAGACCTGGATATTGTCTTTGACATGAGCAAGATCCATTTCTTTGATAAAGATACCGAAGAGACCATAGTCTGAAAAATGATTTCTTATGGAATTAGAAAATGGGAACAAGATAAAAATTTCTGTTTTTTCTGTCGCCAGTTTTATCGTAATATCCTACCTTATATTTCGCTCTGGTCTTCCAAAAAATGAGACTATTTTTTTATATAATATTATTATTATATTAAGCCTGCAGAATCTTGGTTTTTACAGGGGTTTATTCTTTCTCGCGATGGCAACGGCGCTTACTATACTGGCTTCCCTCGGGATTTATTTTGGTTACCTATGGAATGTCCCTGTATTTTTTATAGTATTTTTCATAATAAACGGCGAGATTAAAAAGCGGGATTATTATGGCCATATAGTCAAGACCAGGATAGAGGAAGTAAAAGAGAATACGAACCTGCTCGCTGACGAATATGCCAGGCACAAGAGAGAGGCGCTTTCCCTGGAGAAAAAAGAGGAAAAATACAGGTTGCTTGAAGCCGTTACTTCTATATTGAGCTCTACGCTTTCCATGGACATGATCGCCGGATATATATTGAACAGCGCCCTGAATATAATAGGTAAATCAGACGCCGCGCTTTTATTCCTGGTAGATACTAAAAAGCAGGAACTTAACCTGTTCGCGTCAAAGACAGGCGGGCTTGAAAAGGTAAAGGCAAAGAAAGGCGATATTTTGGACGAATGGGCGTTCAAACAGAGGCAATGCCTTATAGTGGAGGACATAAAAAAAGATTTCAGGTTTAGTGAAAAACGCCTTGATGAATACTCCCGGCCTTTTCGCTCGGTAATATCCTGCCCTTTAATAGCGGAAAAAAAGGTCATAGGCATGGTCAGGCTGGAGCATGCCAGGCCTTATAATTACACATCAGAAGACCTGAGGCTCCTTGATATATTGTGCGATCTGGGCGCCGTCAGCCTGCGTAACGCTGAATTTTACAAGCAGACCCTCGACCTGGCTATTACTGACGGTTTGACGGGGTTATATCTGCGCAGATTTTTCCTTGATAGGTTAAAGGAAGAGATCGCCAGGTCTTTGCGTAATGAACTGGATTGCTCTTTTCTAATGATAGATGTGGATAATTTCAAGAGTTACAATGATAAGTATGGGCATGTGGCCGGAGATATAGTGCTTAGGGCGCTTTCCGAGACGCTTAAGACTTTTTCTGACAAGGGCGTTATATGCCGTTACGGAGGAGAGGAATTCTCGATGTTTTTGCCTGAGACGTCTAAGCTAAAGGCCCTCGCGATAGCCGAAAGCATAAGGAACGCTATCAAGGCGGAGACAATCGACCTGCGCAGGGTCAAGACAAACGTTACTATTTCTATAGGCGTGGCTAATTTTCCGCAGGACGCGAAGCTCGTAGATATGCTCATACAAAAGGCCGATGAGCGGCTCTACGCGGCAAAACGTGAAGGAAAAGACAGGGTCTGTTTTTGAAGAGGCAGTGCATTGCACGTAATGGATGAGTTATCAGGGGTAGTGTATATCAATATTGTTCGAGTCCCTCGACTACGCTCGGGATAAACTTAAATAGTCGAGAACTCTCTGAGCGTGCTTCTCGACTACGTCCCGATACTTCGGGACTCCGCTCGAAGAATATTTACATACGGGAAAAGCTTTACAGTACCCCTGATAACTCACCGGTTACCACTGCACTTTTGTGAAGTTAAGGCAGGAATATTTATGAACTTTTTGGTTTATTCACTTATAGCTATGCCGGTATTGTTCCTTAGTTACAGGATCTCCCTGTCAAGGATATTGATTTTTACGGCGCTCGCGGGGATTTTTATTTTAATCAGGGATATAAGCGAATTCCCTTATGAGGCCATAGTATTTGTCTTTTTTATAAATGCCGTCCCTTTTATCGCTGAGGCTTCCAGAAGGGAAATGGACAGGTATAAGGCTGACATGCGCTCTGATTTTGAGGTCGTGAAAAAATCCTACGAAGACCTGGTGTCTCAGGATAAGCGTGAGATGGAATCAAACCTTGAGAGAGAAAAAAGAATGCAGCAGGTCCTTTCGCTTTATGAGATATCAAAGGATATGTCCGGCTGCCTTTCCCTGGAAGATATATTCAGTATATTTTCCGCGACGCTTAAAAAATCTTTCAGGTTCAGTCTTTCGAAATTTATTCTTTTGAAAGATTCAAAAGAGATGGAAGCGGTGTATGAGATAAAAATGGGAACGCAGACTATTAAGGCAGCCCCTGACGCTTTTGACAAAGAACTGGTTAAGATAGTACTAAATACGAAAAAGACTGTTTCTATCTGCCGGCAGGATGGGCATGAGTTTTTAAGGAGACTTTCCGTAATCAAAGATTTTGAGACGCTGGTGGCCATACCTCTTTTTTCCGAAAAGGAGTTAGCGGGCATCTTGTATGTTGAAAATATGCCCCGAAGGCATTTCGAGAATTTTATAATATTAACCGGCCAGTTCGTCATCCAATTCCAAAAAGTGAGTTTGTATAAAAAAGTGCAGGAGATGTCAATAAAAGATTCCCTTACCGAAATCGGCACCAGGCGATATTTTCTCGAGAGATTTTCCGAGGAGACCAGGCGTTCGATGCGGCATAAGGCAAATCTTTCTTTCCTTATGTTGGACCTGGACTATTTTAAGCAAAAGAATGATAAATTCGGGCATCTGGTAGGAGACGTTGTGCTAAAGGAAGTAGCCGCTATCCTTAAAGCAAGCCTCAGAGAAATAGATATTATCGGCAGGTACGGAGGAGAGGAATTTGCTATAGTCCTTACTGAGACAGGAAGGGACGGCGCGCGCCAGGTGGCGGAACGTATAAGAGAAAGCATTGAATCAACGATTTTCAAGGCCTACGATGAAGTCGTTTCCACAACCGTGAGTATAGGGATCAGTGTTTTTCCTGATGACGGAGGAGATGTCGAGTCTTTGATAGAATCAGCCGATAAAGCTCTGTATAAAGCAAAGGAGACAGGGCGCAATAGAGTCTGCTGAATTAACCAAAAGCATTAATGATATTGTTCGAGCGAAGGCAATATTTTTATCTTCTCGACGTTGCTCGAAGGATAAAAATATTGCCGAAGTCGAGAACCATAAAGATCAGAAGATCTGCCGTAATCGGTGAGTTAACAGGTAGCGTATATCAATATTGTTCGAGTCCCTCGACTACGCTCGGGATAAACTTAAATAGTCGAGAACTCTCTGAGCGTGCTTCTCGACTACGTCCCGAAACTTCGGGACTCCGCTCGAAGAATATTTACATACGGAAAAAGCTTTACAGTACCCTTGATAACTCATTGGTTACGATCTGCCTGAAAAAGTATTTGCAATATCAGATTGATTACGGTATTATAACTTAACATGGCTAAACGAGTTAAAGTAGGGATTGATCTTGGTGGGACGCGTATAAAGATGGCTCTTGTGGATGCCGGCGGAAAGATACTCTGTGGGCATGAAACAGATACACCGTCCAGCGCCAAGAGTTCCTGCCTTATTAACTGTTTAGTAGACAATATAGCTTATATATTGGATATGTTCCCCATAAAAAAATCGCAGCTGGCAGGAGTGGGTATAGGAGTTCCCGGGCCGGTGGATTCTAAAAAAGGAATCGTCCGCTATTTTCCTAATATAAAAGGATGGGATAATGTCCCACTTAAATCCATACTACAACGCAGGTTAGGGTTAAAAGTGACATTGGATAATGATGTAAACGCCATGACGCTTGCTGAATACAGGTTTGGCGCCGGAAGAGGCGCGGCAAACATTGTTTGTATTACTCTTGGGACAGGCGTAGGCGGCGGAGTTATTATTGACGGAAAATTATACAGGGGCAGCACAATGTGCGCCGGCGAAATCGGGCATATACCGATAAACGAAAAAGGCCCGAAGTGTAACTGCGGAGGCATAGCCTGTTTAGAAAGATACGTAGGCAACAGATATATACTTGAAAGAGCCGGGAAGATATTCGGCAAGGGCATAACGCTCGAACATTTAAGCGCTCTTGCGAAAAAAGGCAATAAAAAAGCTGTGGTAATATGGCAGGATGTGGGTAAAAAGATAGGGGTGGCCCTGACAGGAGTCGTAAACGTGCTGGATCCCGACAGGATCATTGTGGGCGGAGGCGTAAGTAATGCCGGCGAATTTATATTAGGCCCCATGAGAAAAGAGATAAAACTTCGCGCAATGAAGGATCAGGCCGCGCATGTAAAGGTCATACGCGC
>JAHIUV010000048.1 GCA_018817035.1 Candidatus Omnitrophota bacterium
CCCGTGACGGTGCCAGACAGGCTTGCGGTATCTGATCTTCTCTTTTGAATAAACAATATGTTTTTGTTCTTTTACTTTCTTGCCTTTCCTGGTCCTTACTTTTCCATCATCCACATCATCTTTATTATTTTTAGCGTAAGCCAGTTTTGTCTCAAATAAACCCGCGAACAATTCCCTAAAACTCTTCGTTGATGATTCTCTTCCCCTGCAAGGGCTTTGTCTTTCTTCTTCTTCCCATTCATCGCGAAGATCCTTCTCTTTTGAGGGATCTGTCCTACGGCCTTTTTTAATATCTATGGAATCTGCCTCAGGAACATTGATCTCTCTATCTATAACAGCTTCTGCCCGTGTTTCGGCCCCGATATCGGAAATTATCATCCCATACCATGAAGAAGTATCTTCCATGACCAGCCTCAACCTCCTGCGGGCCCTCTGCTCCTTCGGGAAATCCAGTTCCAGTTCAGTGGCTATCTGGCGAAGATTGTTATATAGCGTACTCTTGTCTGAATCTATGTCATCTGCTGTTAATTCATCATCCCAGCGAGGATTATCTTTTCTTTCCCCCGTGAGGACAAGGATGCCGTAACCTTCAAAATCATGCATAAGTTTAAGCCTGGCGGCGTCAACTATGACGACCTTGGGATCTTCTTTACTGCCGATATTCCCTCCTTTATATACAGTATCCCTTGTTATGGTAATGTCAGCCTGGTCTTTAAGATAATCAACCAGAGCGGGAATATCAACGTAATCTGTCTCGTATTGCACATCCACAGGAGTACCATCTACCGCGACCTTTTGTATTAATAGCTGATTTTTATCAACATTAGTAGTAATGCCGGGTATGCCCTCTGACTGCTGACTCGCGCTAACTAACTCGCCCACAAGGTCATGATTATGGCCATCAATGCGGGATAGCTCATTCTGCTTGGTCATCCCGTGGACTTTAGGACGGGGATGTTGCGCCTCTTGAGGCGCGATAAAAGTCAATGCCCCTAAATAAGGAAGCAGGTCACTGCTTACCATTATCTTAGTCCCTACTGCTGAAACTTTTTTTGCCTCTTTGGCTTGCAAAGCGATCTGATTAATAAAAAATGTTGCGGAAGTAAATAATACAATAGCTATTAATGTTCTTTTTTTCACTATATCCCCCTTTTATATGTCAGACATTATGTTGGGTATGATTATAGCATATGAAGTAATCTTTGTCAAATACTAAAGATTATAGTAAATACAATAACTACTATATACAAATACGACCTTAACTTCACAAAACTGCAATGCACTGTGAAGTTAAGGTCATTCTACGTCCATTTGACTTTCCACAAACAGCTCAACGCTGCTGCCGCCTAATTCCTCAACATATATATCGTAATGCCCGCGCGCTCCGCCTACAGTCATGTATTCCCTCAAATAACCCGGGGGATCAGGCGGGCGCCATGACCCTTCGCTGTCATTCAATAGCTCTTTACCTCTTTCCATGCCTGAATCTGAGACAAAAAAAGCCTGATTTTTGCGCAAGTGCGCGCGCGATATTTCAAAATAATTTGACTGCATAGAGGCGACCACCACTCCCAGCATTGAAAAAACAAGCATCGCGAAAATGATAATTATCAATGCTATGCCGTCTGAATCTTTAGTAAAATTTTTCATATTAACTCCCTAAATTACGGGGAAAAACATCAGTTTCCAATGTCAAAGTCTGGCCTCCGGCAGTCAGTACCAGTATTATCCTGACGCGCCATATCTGCTTTCTTTGCCCTGAAGGGAGCGGCAGGGGGCTCATTGCGCTATTTTGAACATTTAAATATATAAATTCCAGGCTGCTTATATTGTCAGCCAACGCGTCATCATTACGCATAAGCGTACTGCCTGATAACGTATAATCTATAGAAACATCACTGCTGTTGGTAAATTTAAGCTGCTCTGCGGCGGCAATATCAAAACTATTCTCGTTCTGTACTTCCCTTATCTCCCTCGCCATCCAGTCCAGGGAACTCCTCCCCTGCGCTCCGATCTCATTACGAAATTGCAGAAATTGCCAGCGTTCCACTACGGCATTTATATAGGGGGCTGCGCCGGCAGTAAGAGCTCCGACAACAACCATGACAACGATCAACTCAATAATAGTAAAACCTTTTTTCATATTAAAAGTGGCTCCTGGAAATAACAGAAGACATGGTTGTATTTCCTATCAAACTATGGCTGATAACAACGTCAACGCGCTTATAATCCAGGGTATTGTAAGAATCAGGCTGGGGAGTATCCAGATCCGAATCGTCAGGATTAACATAATAAACAACGGCTGTCCGGGAAAACCCGGGAAAACCTGAGATAGAAGATTCGCTAAAACCATCAAAATCATCCATATCATCATAGTTGTTTCTACTTGATTCGCCTGAGTCAGGCCCCAAAGGATTGCTCCATGGGGAAGAGCCGTTTTCATCATACTCCTTACTGACTATCTCTTCCAGTAAGCTTCTCGCCAGGGAATTAGCGGTTGATATAAGCTCTGCCTGGGCACTCTTCTTGGTCACATCAGAGAACATGCCCAGTAAAGGAGGCACGACTAAGCCTATAAGGACCATGACCATTACTATCTCTATTAAAGTAATTCCTGATTCCTGTTTCATTGCAGTGTTATCTTTCCTGTATTAGGAGTGACCTCGATCGTCTCACCGGATGCCTCATAACCTATGGACACTGTCCCTGCCTCGGTAAGGTCATCTCCGTCCGTATCCTGGGGGACACCTAAAGAAGTAAACAGCAGCTCATCTCCTCCATTAAAATCAACCGAGGCCAAGTCTATGCCTTTGTATTCAGAATCAACCGCGTAATCAATAATAAGGCCCCCGCTCCATGTCGCTGTGCCTGCCAGGCGGGTAAAGGGATCCACGGCAGGCAGGTCAGTGGAAACGCAATATACCCGGTACCTGTCATTATCAGCATCGAATTCCACGCCATAATCCTCGTGCTTGGAGGTTGCCAGCATCTGGGCATACCTTATATCCGAAACCAGCTTATGCGCCGCGCCCCTTAATTTTATCTCGTTAAAGCTATCAAATCTCGGCACAGCCAGCACGGCTAAAATAGAAATAACCACTATTACCATTATTAACTCAATTATAGTAAAACCTTTTCGGGCCATAATTCCTTCTTTACCTATCACTTCCGGATACCCCTATTTTATCAAAAACATCCATC
>JAHIUV010000049.1 GCA_018817035.1 Candidatus Omnitrophota bacterium
GTAGAAAAGACAGAGGTAGACGGCCGTAAAGTGGCAAATTTTGAGATAATTTTTACAGGACATTGATAGTAAAGGGCCATATGGTAAAAGCAACTGTTGATAAAAAATTAAATAGGCTTGTGATATTGAGCGGCATAATGATAGGAGTCACTCTCTTTATAGGAGTCGCATTCATCTATGTTCCTTTTTTAAATCGAACCAAGTCGTTAAGGGAAGAGATATTACTGGAGAGAGAAAAAAATATCCTGGTAGGAAGGATAAGAGGTCTTGGTAAACATTTAAAAGTTTACAAAAAACAGATTCCTCGGGGCAGGGGAGTGTCATGGCTGATAAGCGAGGTTTCTGATATGGCGTCAAAGGAAAACATAGAGGTCTCTGTTATTAAGCCAGGCATCCCGGAAGACAAAGGCTTGTATACTAAACTGCATGTAATATTGACTACTTTTTGCACCTATGATCAGTTGGGTAAGTTTGTATCGAGAATAGAGTCATCGGATAATTTTTTAAAGATAGAGGGCATAAACATAAAGAGGCTTGACAGCGATGAGGGGTTTGACGTAAAAGGATCTAAATTTAAACCCTTTGACGTAAAAAGCAACATAGTAATAAGTACGATCATATTGAAGGACTAATATAGGAATAAAATGGCTGAGGCTAATTTAAAAAAACAACAGATGGAATATATATCTATAGGCTTACTTGTCTTTGTGGCGGTTTCAGTAGGAGTGCTTAGGTTTAAAAAAAATGACAAAGATGATGAGGTTTTTTCGAGAAATAACTTTAATAAGGAATGGGCGGAAGTCGAGATATTAGAAGCAAATATCCCTGAGGAAAAAAAAGAGGTAACCTATGAAACTTCTGACAGGATACCTTTTAAGGGGCCGTTCGAGGAAGAAGTGATAAAAGAGGACGCGAAGAGTGATATAATGCTTCCCTTGATGAAGTTCCAAGGCATGATATGGAGCAGCACAAGGCCGCAGGCGGTAATAGATAATCAGGTATATGACGTGGGCGATACCATAGTCATAGAAGCCGGAGATGCTTTGGACAGCATAAAAATAAAGGATATAGATAGGGAAGGTATACATTTGAAATATAAAGGATTGGAATTTTTAGTAAGGCCCAGGTCAACTGAACAAAAAGGAGGTTCCGATGAATAAGATTATCAGATCAGCTGTTGCCATCATGTTCATGTTTTTTGTAGCGTCTCCCGCCATTGCCGTGGATGGTAGTTATGGGATGACAGGAAAGACCGGGCCGGCTCCGGGAGGCAACCTGATATCAATGGATTTTCAGGATGCCAATCTTAAAACCGTCCTTAAGGTATTTTCCCAGCAGTCAGGCTTGAACTTTGTGGCGGGCCAGAATGTTGAGGACAGGACAGTTACCGTTTATTTTGACAGCGTTACGGTAGAAGACGCCCTGAATCATATTATTAATGCCAATAACCTCGCCTATGAACAAGAGCCCGGCAGCAGCATATTTATAGTTAAGGAATCAGGGAAAGCCGCCCTGGAGAAATTGACAAAGATATATGAACTGAAATATGCCCAACTTTCTTCTCCTCCGGCGGAAGGAGACACTGAAGAAAAGGACGCGCAGATCATAGGTGTCCTGCAGGGCATTATTTCCGAGAACGGAAAAATAGTGGCTGATAAGAGATCTAATAATATAATTATAACTGATGTCCCGAGCCAGTTTGCCGTAATAGAGGATGTGCTGGCGCGGCTTGATACGCGCACCCAGCAGGTTATGATCGAGGCGGAGATAATCGAGACTTCGACAACGGTCGCGGATAAATTAGGTATAAGCTGGTCAGGTTCTTTTGGCGTATTAACAGGCTCGAGTTACAATACTATATGGCCGTTGAGGGGGAGGTTCAGCAAAGATACTTCTATGGGGGAGGGGGTAGCTACCGCAGGCACGTTTAACCTTAGCGATATGACCTCTACTTTAAAGGCTATATTGAGTGATACAGATACTAAGGTGTTGGCGAGGCCAAAGGTGTTGACATTAAATAATGAAACAGCGAAGATAGAGCTTACGGCTAAGACAGCTGTTGCCAGTATTACGACCACTACTGACACAGGCAGTTCTACTTCTACTACCAGCACTGGAGCTGAGAGGATAGATACAGGTATAACATTAGAGGTAACGCCGCAGATAAACAAGGACGGCTATATAACTATGCATATTGAGCCGAGTGTAACAGTCCCTGTATTATCTACATATTTCAAGGAAGGTTCTACCGTATACGTAGATCCCCAGACAAGAAAGACTAAGTCCACTGTTATGGTAAAAGACGGCGAGACTATTATTATAGGAGGCTTGATATCCAAAGAGGAAAGTAATAGTCTTTCCAAAATCCCGTTCTTTGGGGATATTCCTATAGTGGGCCTTGCGTTTCGTTATAAGACTGCGGATAAGGCGGATAAAGAACTCCTTATCTTTATTACGCCGCGCATACTTAAAGATAATGGTAATTACGCGCTGGCTAATATTTCCGAGCGCGAGCAGGAAAAACCAGAGGCTGTAAGGGAAAAGAAGATCGAGTCGTTATTAGATCTGCTTGGAAAATAATATATCGGGACAACGCGATGAAAAAGTCTAAAGATAAATTAGGGCAGATCTTGCTTAAGGAAAAGATCATTACTGAGGAAGAGTTGGAGAAGGCTCTTGATGTACAGAAAAAAGAGCACTCCAAGCTCGGCGATGTCCTGGTAAATCTCGGTCTTGTTTCCGAGAAGGATATTGTGGTAGCCTTGGCAAAACAGTTATCTGTCCCGTATGCCTCATATGGGAAAGGACTTTTAAGGCCCCAGGCAGACCAGGACCTTTCAAAAGTAGTGCCTGAAGAATATGCCCGCAGGCATATGCTGCTTCCTATCTCAAAACATCTTAATTCTCTTACCGTAGCATTTGTCGACCCTCTTGACCTGATAACAATAGACAATTTAAGGCACATGACAGGGTGCGAGATAAACCCTATTATAGGGACGAGGTCTGATATCCAGCGCGCGATAGATGAATTTTACGGAAAAGAGGATCTGCTAAAAGACGCGATAAGCGGTTCATACGAACTCGAAGAGTTTAAGGTCGAAAAAGCAAGTTCTGACCAGGACTTGAGCCTTGATGAATTGATAGCGCGCGCGGAAGAAGCACCTGTAGTAAAATTGGTCGATCTTGTATTGATGCAGGCTATTAAGGATAGGGCCAGCGATATACATATTGAACCTTTTAAGGATAAGATAAATATAAGATACAGGATAGACGGAATTCTCTATGAGATACCGCCTCCGGCAAGACATCTCTTGCCGGCGATAGTTTCCAGGATAAAAATACTCGCGAATCTTGATATAGCCGAAAGAAGGCTTCCTCAGGACGGAGCGTTTCTGGTAAAAGTGGAAAATAAAGGCATAGACCTTCGAGTTTCTACTATACCCGCTATATATGGGGAAAAAGTGGTAATGAGGATATTGGATAAATCCTCTACGCCATTAGACCTTAATGAACTGGGTTTTGAGCCTCAAGATCTCGAGAACTTTAAAAAAGCCATAAACAGTCCTAATGGTTTGATCTTGATCACGGGGCCTACCGGCAGTGGAAAAACAACGACCCTTTACGCGGCCTTGAACAGCATTAAGTCCCCGCATAAAAATATTTCAACAGTAGAAGACCCTGTTGAATATAAACTTGACGGCATTAATCAGGTCCAGATAAAGCCTGCCATAGGGTTGACGTTTTCCAGCACGTTAAGGGCGTTTTTAAGGCAGGATCCGGACGTAATAATGGTCGGAGAGATCAGGGATATGGAAACAGCGCAGATAGGTATCCGGTCGTCGCTTACAGGGCATCTGGTGTTGAGTACATTACACACTAATGACGCTCCTAGCGCGATATCGAGGCTTATAGATATAGGGATAGAGCCATATTTGATAAGCGCGTCGCTTATCCTGGTAGGCGCGCAGAGGCTCGTGCGCAGGCTATGTCCTGAATGCAAGGAAGCTTACGAACCTACGCCTAAAATAATCTCAGATTTTAATATAAAACAAGATCTTTTGTACAAGCCAAAGGGCTGTGATTATTGCAGTCATACCGGCTACAGGGGAAGAATCGCTATCTATGAAATAATAATGGTGAATGATGATTTGAAAGAACTGATATCCAGGGGAGCCGGACTGGGGGAAATAAAAAACATGATCAAGTCAACGGGCATTAAGTTACTCTTGGACAGTGGTATTAAAAAAGTAGAAGAAGGCCGTACAAGTATAGAAGAAATACTAAGCATTACAATGGCATCCAGTATATAACTTTACGCTCGTGCATTGCAGTTTTGTGAAGTTAAGGCAATCTAAGATTTCAGTTCTCGACAAGCTCGAACAATATTCTTCGAGCGGAGTCGAGAAGTAGCTAACTTCACAAAACTGCA
>JAHIUV010000050.1 GCA_018817035.1 Candidatus Omnitrophota bacterium
ATGCGGTATGTGTTTGGGTGATCTGGGCCTATCCTTTAGTCCGACTAAGCCATGCTCAACGTATCTATACAGCCACTTGCGGACTGTTTTACGTGTGGTTTTAAATTCACGTGCTGCTTTTGATACATTATGCATCTTAGCAGACTCAATCATCTTTAACCGGTAATCAAATTTGTTTGACATACGCCTTATTATCCAGTAATATTCCAATTGTGGCCTCCTTTTTTCGGGTTTTTCTCTAACAGTATTATAACAATACTGTCAACCTTTTTAAGGATGGCCACGTTTTATTTAGCTATACTTCAGTTCATATACCTCTTTCATGATCTCTCTATTTGGAGGATTTTCTTCCAAGGCTCTGTAATATTCCCTGACTCTTATCCAACCCCATAATAAAGATGCCCGGGTATGGAGGATTTTTGTTGGCTCATAACCAGGGTATGCCCTGCTATTCGTTTGACCAAGATCTTTCGTTATAGAGCTTTCTATGCAGGCTTTTTCATCAACAAAATGATCTATAGGCTCTTTTTTTAAAAACTCCTTGATTCTCTTTAAAAAACAAAGCCTTAAAGACCTCAATAACTTGAATTCTTCCTTATTTATATAGATTAGTTTACTTAGAGGTGGGTGGATACCTTGTGGCTTGACTCTCCAAAATATGCATTGTAACTTATTGAAATTGAAAGGATTAAAGTATTTAGCGTCAAGTTTTTATCCTAAAAAATCTTTCATTATCATAACGAATTCTTTATATAAATTCACGCAGCTTCTTAAATCTCTCGAATATATCCTGCCTCAAATCATCGACATATCTATCAAGGCCGTTTTCTTTTTCTACCATGAGACAGCCATGACTAGACTTTCTCTGGAAATATTCATTGATGTTTTTTGATGCATTTCTAAAATAACCTTTCTTTTTGTATTCGCTCATTTCTTTATAAATAATGCCCAGATCCGGCGCATATCTCAGTATAAAATATGCGTAATGCAAATCCTTGGCCTTCTTCTGTTCGTCATCCCTATCAATAAATGTCGCGGCTTTATGATATAAAAATGCAGACGGTTTAGGGCAATAAATTTTATAAATTTTTTTATTGCCTTTGACTTCTATAGACTGTTTATAGTTAAGCAGAAAATCGAATTTTTCTATTTTATTTATACTGATCTCGTTACCGATAAATTTCTCTACTGTTCTATCTTTAATATCGGGGAACGTTATAAAATCTATAGGCACTTTTCCCTCTTTATAAAGCACTACCGGGTACATCCTATCCATTCTCGGATGACGCTCTTTGTAATCCAAATTCGATAACATCTGAAAAATTGTTCTTGGATAAACTTTTGCTTTTTGTTCACCAAAACCAAAATCAATGTCAGCCGTAGTAACCGGCTGCGCTGAAAGATTATTCCATAAAAACTTCGCATAAACATACGGCAGCCATCCGCCTACAAGTGTAAGATCTGCAAGATAATCTTTTAAATCTTCCAATACTTTAAAAAAAATGGTTTCGATCTTAACTATCTCACTCATTATATTTACCTAACACCTTCTCTTTGAGAAAATATTCAGCGTGCTCCCTGCCTCTCGACTGAAAATTATACAGATCTAAATATAGCTGAATATCGGAAACAACCCTATAGCCTTTTACTGTTTTGGCATCAAAAAAAACACTTTTCTTATAATATGGCTTTACGATATGCACATTTCCACCCTGAACAAGCTGTTTTAAATCCAACCTTTGTCTTATATCCAGGATGTTTTGCTCTGTAGTTTCCGCATTAAGATAAAAATATATGTCTTCGGTTTTGACAAAAGAAGTATACAGATTGGCTGCTGCATGAAGCGTAAGCGCATATTTATCTCCTTTTCCTTTAAAATATTCCTTTATCTTTCTAAGGATATTTTTATCAGTCGAATAAAAAGAATGGATTTCGTTATAACCAAATTTGTATGATTGAACCCAATCCTTGATTAAGCTATCAGGATCGGTTAGAAACGTTTTACTTTTTACTCCTCTTTTTTCTCTTTCGATGTAACCCTGCCGTTCCATTTCGTTAATAACATTCTGGACTCTGCCCTGACCTATTCCATATTCTTTATCTCTAATCTTTGTAAAATCATGGATAACCCACTTCTTTCCGGAATGCTTAAGCATTTTTCTAAGAATGATCGTACTCTTATCAGAAAATACAGATATCATTTTACGCCTCCGTATGAATTTACTCTCTATAGAGTAAATTATACACTAAGAGTAAATTTTGTCAAGTACAATTATAACTTTATATTTAGCACCTTTCCGAGCTTCCTTTGATATTTTCTTCTCGGTTTAACCTCTCTTATCTCCCAATTAATAACCGAATCAGATGTTACTCCGATAACATCAGCAAGCTCCCCTATCTCTAATCCCTTATCCATCCTTGCCTTGCGTATCTTCTCGCCAAGTGTTTTTGGATTCTTAGGGTATTTTGGGTTAAATTCGAGAAGGTTTATCTCAATGGTAATTGTATAAACCGGAAAGTTTGTGTTCTGTATCGCACGGTTGCCCCTGCGGCTTCCTCACTGACCCTAAGAAAGAATGCCACTGCACCCCTCCCAAGATACAAAAGTACCTGTCAAAGATCTCACGCACCATCGCGGATCTGGAGGGTAAGGAAAAAATCGAAGCAAGCCACGTATCAGAGGCAATACAATACAGGAGCCTGGACAGGAGCGCGTGGATGTAAAAATTATTAATAGTTTATTATTTTGAAGCTCGTTTGGAGCGTCTGCGGATAAGAGGGTCTAAGGTCTTTTTTCTTAACCTGAGGTTTTTTGGCGTGACTTCTAAAAGCTCGTCCGGACCAAGGTATTCTATGGAAAGTTCCAGCGTCATTTCCCTGGGAGGCGTAAGCATAATGGCATCGTCAGAACCAGCGGCCCTCATATTGGTAAGTTTTTTTGTCTTACAGGGGCTCATGTCCAGGTCTTCTGTCCTGGAATTCTGGCCTATGATCATACCTTCATAAACTTTGACATTCGGGCCTATGAATAATTCGCCTCGTTCCTGCGCGTTATTAAGGCTGTATGACGTGGAAACGCCTGTTTCTGAAGATATTAAAGACCCGTGAACATTGACAAAAGAAAGGCTCTCGTCCATGGGCTCATATTCATCGAATGCGTGATTTATTATCGCGGTACCGCGCGTCTTTGTCATGAACATGGCTTTTAAACCTATAACAGCCCGCGTTGAGATCTCATATTCAAAATAAACCATGCCTTTCGCTCCCTGGAACATATTTTTAAGACAAGCCTTCCGCCTGCCTGCCTCCTCTATGACCACGCCCTGATATTCCGAGGGGACTTCAATGGTTAAAAATTCAAAGGGTTCCATGGTTATCCCGTCTTTTTCAATGAATATCGCTTCAGGCTGGGAAACCTGCAGCTCATAACCTTCGCGCCGCATGGTTTCTATAAAAATCGCCAGATGTAATTCCCCTCTTCCTGACACCAAAAATGTGTCTGGACTTTCGGTTTCATCCACCCGCAACGATACATTTGTCTCTATTTCCTTAAAAAGCCTCGCGCGAAGCACTCTGGAAGTGACATATTTACCGTCTCTTCCGGCAAAAGGGCTTTTATTTACGCCGAACATCATTCGGACAGTCGGTTTTTCTATTTCAGGGGGGTCAAGCGGCGAAGGATTTTCGGCATCAGTTATAGTATCGCCTATGCCTATTTCCTCAAATCCCGCCACAGCCACTATTTCTCCTGATTCAGCGTTATCGCGTTCTATCTGTTTAAGGCCTTCGTAACTTAAAATAGCCGTAACCTTGCAAAGTTTCCGGCTCTTGTCCCTTCGGGCAAGGATAACATTCGTACCCTTTATAATAGACCCTGCTGTAATTTTTCCTATGCCCATCTTGCCTTTATAAAAATCAGAAAGAAGAGCTAATACTAAAATTTGAAGAGGCGCGTCCGGATTCACATCAGGCGCCGGTATTGTTTTCAGGATAGTATCCAAAAGAGGCGCTATATTATCCGAAGGTTTGCTTTGATCCAATGTCGCGAAACCTTTTAACGCGGAAGCGTAAACTATCGGAAAATTCAACTGATCCTCTGTAGCGTCAAGCTCACAGAAAAGATCAAACGTACGGTTTATCGCATGGTCTATCCTGGCGTCAGGGGTGTCTATTTTATTGATTACGACTATTGCTTTATGCCCCAGTTCCAAAGCTTTTCTGAGCACAAATCTTGTCTGCGGCATTGGCCCGTCCTTGGCATCCACCAAGAGCAAAACCCCGTCTACCATCCTTAAGGTCCTCTCGACCTCTCCCCCAAAATCAGCGTGTCCGGGCGTGTCCACTATATTGATCTTTATGCCTTTATAAATAACACTGGCGTTCTTGGCCTTAATAGTAATGCCGCGTTCACGCTCCAGATCCATGGAATCCATGATACACTCGCCCATTTCCTCAATGTTGCGATCTACATGCCTCTGGCGCAGTATACTATCTACAAGCGTAGTCTTCCCATGGTCAACGTGCGCAATAATAGCTATATTTCTTATATTAGTTTTTTCTGCCATAAGTTTTCTCTGATTATTTAAGGTTACAGAATGTTATATAATACCCCTTAAGCGTAAGATACGCAAGCCTTATATTTAAAAACAGGGAATCAATGAGTTATCAGGATCGCATACGTCATTGCGAGTGACTAAAAGAAGCGAAGCAATCTCTCTTTTTGAGATTGCTTCGTCGTCGCTCCGCTCCTTCTCGCAATGACGCCTTACAACCTTGTACCTGATAACCCACAGATTACAAAACAGAAGTTATTTTGGCAGGTTAAATATGAATGTAGAACCTTTGCCTGGCGCGCTTTCCACTCTTATGCGGCCTTTGTGCAGTTCTACTATATCTTTTGCTATAGGAAGGCCCAGGCCCGTGCCTTCTTTTTTCTCAGCGAATATCCTTACGAACTTATCAAAAATCTTGCTCATATTGTCCTTGTCCATGCCCGGTCCGCTGTCTTGGATCTCCACCTGGACCTCACCCTGAAGGTCTATTATCCTGACTATGACCTCACCTTTATCAG
>JAHIUV010000051.1 GCA_018817035.1 Candidatus Omnitrophota bacterium
CGGGCAAAAGGTCGCGCAGGAGACGAGGCTTTACGACTCAGCCAGAGGCGTTACTGAGTCAATGAGATCAAAAGAAGAAGCGCATGATTACAGGTATTTTCCCGAGCCTGACCTCTCGCCGTTTGATTTTGATAAGTCGTTCCTGGATGATATAGGGAAAAGCATACCTGAGTTACCTGAGCCCAAAAAAAAGAGATTTATAGCGGACTATGGCCTTTCCGATTATGACGCCATGATCATGGTCAGTGATAAAGCCCTCGCGGATTATTTTGAAAAAGTCGTGGCCTTGTGTAAAAACGCTAAAACAGCGGCTAACTGGCTCATGGGTGATATCTCGGCTTATATGAAAGAAAAAAACCTGACGGTAACAGGCCTGGGCCTTAAGCCTGAGCACCTGTCTGACATGCTTAAAATGATAGATAGTTCCCTGATAAGCGGGAAGACCGCTAAAACTCTTTTAGTCGAGATGATAGAAACACATAAATCCCCGGAAGCCCTGGTCAAAGAAAAAGGGCTGGAGCAGATCTCTGATGAAGGCGCGATCGAAAAGGCGATAGCCGAAGTCATGAGCGAAAACCAGAAAATAGTAAATGATTTTAAAGGCGGAAAATCAAACGCGATAATGGCCCTAGTGGGTAAAGTAATGGCAAAGACAAAAGGCAAGGCCAACCCCGGCAAAGTAAACGAGCTATTAAGGAAAAAATTAGCATAAACCCTTAACTTCACAAAACTGCAATGTACTGTGAAGTTAAGCGTAGCGAAAGGAGATTTATGAGAAAAAGGTTTATTATTTTGATAGTCGCTGTCGTTTTTTCCCTTGGGTTCCTGGCGCGTGATTTTGGTTTTGCCGAGAAGGCGCAGGAATCAGACGACATATATAAAGAGCTGGAACTTTTTTCTGACGCGGTAAGCCTTATCCGCGCTGACTATGTTGAAAAGCCTGATTCAAAAGAACTTATATATGGAGCAATGAAAGGCATGCTTTCGGCGCTGGACCCATACAGTCAGTTTATGGATCCTGATACTTACAACGAGATGAAGGTAGAGACAGAGGGTGAATTCGGCGGTATAGGCATAGAGATCACGATAAAGGACAACCTTTTGACCATAATAACACCTATAGACGATACACCGGCGTACGAAGCAGGACTTAAGGCCGGAGACAGGATAGTAAAAATAGAGGATGAGATCACCAGGGACCTGACGCTCATAGAGGCTGTTAAGAGGCTTCGAGGTAAGCCCGGAACAAAGGTCAGGATAACTGTCCTCAGGGAAGAAGAGAGAAAATTATTGGACTTTACGATAATACGTTCGATAATAAAACTAGAGAGCATAAAACGCGCGGAGATCATCAAGGGCAATATCGGTTATATAAGGCTTGTGGAGTTCCAGGAAAAGACCGCGAGGGACCTGGAGACAAACCTCAGAAAACTGGAAAAAGAGGGCATGAAAGGCCTTATCCTTGACCTCAGGAATAATCCAGGAGGATTACTTGACGCCTCCGTAGGTGTGTCTGATAAGTTTTTGGAAGAAGGTAAGGTCATAGTTTCTACAAAGGGCCGTGTTGAGAGCCAGAACTTTGTGTTTAAATCTAAATCTTCCGAGAAACATCCTGATTATCCTATGGTAGTCCTGATAAATGGCGGCAGCGCGTCCGCGTCCGAGATCGTCGCGGGCGCTATCAAAGATCAAAAAAGAGGCATAATAATTGGTACCAAGAGTTTTGGAAAAGGTTCTGTGCAGACAGTTGTCCCTCTTTCAGACGGTTCAGCGGTAAGGCTTACCACGAGTAAATACTTTACGCCGAGCGGAAAATCAATACATGACTTGGGGATAGAACCGGATATAGTGATAGAATATAAAGAGCCGGAAAAAGATAAAGAACCTGAAGAGGTAAAAGCCGACGCATTCGAAGGCTTGACGGGCGCTGAAGATGCTGCCGCTGTTGAAAAAGTAGAGGATAAAAAAACCTATGATAATCAGATCCTCGGAGCGGTAGATGTATTAAAGGGCATTATTATTTACTCTAAAAAATAACCATGTTGATATTAGGCATAGAAACCTCATGCGATGAGACAGCGGCGAGCGTTGTAAAGGATGGTGTCGACATCCTATCCAGCGTGATCTCTTCCAGCGTCAGGCAGCATAGGCGTTTCGGCGGCGTGATCCCGGAGATAGCGACGCGGCATCACGTTGAAAATATCGACAGGGTAATAGAGCGTTCTTTGCGTGATGCGGGCGTTACCATGCGAGATATAAACGCCGTAGCCGTAACTCAGGGCCCCGGCCTCGTCGGAGCGCTTGTTACGGGCATCTCATGCGCAAAGGCAATAGCCTGCGGCCTGGGGATAGGCTTTATTGCCGTAGATCATTTAAAAGCGCATGTGTATTCAGCGGCAATGAGAGAGGACGCGCCTCAATTTCCGTTCATAGGACTTGTTATATCAGGAGGCCATACGAGACTAAGCCTTGTCGAGGATTTTGATAGATTTACCACGCTCGGGGATACACTGGATGACGCGATCGGCGAAGCGTATGATAAAGTAGCCAAGATCATGGGCATGGGATATCCCGGCGGGCCAATAATAGATAATCTGGCTAAAAAAGGTAACCCCAAGGCAGTAAAGTTCACATGCAGGCCTGTAAACAACAGCCTTGATTTTAGCTTTAGCGGTATCAAAACAGGAGTGCTTTATTACGTAACTTCACAGGGCGCGAAATTTAACGCGCGGGACGTCGCGGCGAGTTTCCAGGAAGAGGCATTAAAGGTCATTGTGAAAAGTTCCCTGAGGGCAATGAAGGAACATAACATAGATACATTGGTCATAGGCGGCGGCGTGAGCGCGAATTCCAGATTCAGGGAAATGATCAGAGAAAGCTTTTCTCTGGAAAAATTCAAGGCGTATTTTCCTCCGCTCGCTTTATGTTCGGATAACGCCGCGATGGTGGCCGGGCTTGCTTACAGGATGTATAAAAAAGGGATCACGTCATCTCTTGACGTGTCCGTAGCGGTTTAATCGTCGCGAGTATAAATAAAAGGAGCGAACAATGATTACAGATACACAGGTAGTCCTGAGGCTGATTATCGGAGCGATATTAGGCGGGCTGGTAGGTTTTGAAAGGGAAATGCATAATAAAAAAATAGCCGGCTTTCGTACCCATATCCTGGTGTGCGTGGGTTCGACCCTTATAATGCTCGTGTCTATCTACATATTCGAGGCCTATAGCGGCATTGCGCCCGCTGACCCGGCGAGGATAGCTGCCGGCGTGGTAACAGGTATAGGTTTTTTGGGAGCGGGAACCATTATCCGTTCAGGTTCTTCTGTGATGGGACTCACTACAGCAGCCAGTTTATGGACTGTCTCAGGAATAGGCCTGGCAGTAGGCTGCGGTTTTTATATAGCCGGCATAGTAGCGACAGTAATAGTCCTGGCGTCGCTTTACATATTGCGCCTGATACCAATATCTGATACGGAAAAATAACCCTTAACTTCACAAAACTGCAATGCACTGTGAAGTTAAAACCAATGAGGGGGATAAAATGGCCAGAAGAGACAGGGATGAGGAAAAGATCCTGGACGTTGATGCCAGTATGCAGGGTACTCTTGCGTTTAAGGATCCTGTGAACCTTAGGATAAACGGGACTTTTGAGGGTAGACTGGATACTAAAGGCAAGCTTACCATAGGCCAAAACGCCTCGGTTCATGCTGACATTAACGGCGAGGAGATCTTCGTCAGCGGTAAAATAACCGGTAACATAAAAGCTGATAAACATCTAAGAGTGCTTTCAAGCGCGCATATCGTAGGCGACATAACAGCTCCTGTGCTTAGCGTTGAGGCCGGGGCCATACTGCAGGGAAAATGCCAGATGCTGAACAAGGCTTCAGGAAAAGACGGCATCTTTAACGCGGAAGAACTCGCGAAATACCTCGAAGTGGAAATATCCAATATAGTTAACTGGGCAGATTCAGGCAAGATCCCCGCTTTTAAGGAAGGCAGTGAGTGGATGTTTAACAGGAGCCTGATCAATGACTGGATAGCTAAGGAAAAAGCAAAATAAAAATAGTTTTCGGAGGCGTAATTTCATGATGCAAAAATTCTTAACGTCGCGTGAAGCCGCGGATTATCTCGGTATTCCCGAGAGCGATCTTACGGCGATGTCGAACGCGAAAAATATACCATCTTATAAAATAGGCGGTATCTATACGAGGTTTAAGGTCGATGACCTGGACGTTTATCGCCGTAGGTCGCGGAATAATATCTCCCGGGGCAAAGGCCATCTTCTTTCTGACAGGATAAAGGACTTTTTTTATTTCAATGACTTTTATATTTTTTCAGTGGCCGCGATAGCGGTCATCCTGTATTTTATTTTTAAATAATATGGATTCCAGGAAGGCTATAAAAAAATTATTGGCCGATGTCCGTCGTGGGAAGGTCAGTCCCCGTAAAGCGTTCGCGTCTTTAAAAGACCTCCCTTTTAAAAACCTGAATTTCGCCAGGCTTGATTACCACAGGTGCATCCGTAAAGGTTTTGGTGAGGCTGTCTATTGCGAGGGCAAATCCCCTGAGCACATAAAAAAAATAGTCCGTGATATCTCCGGTAAAAGGGGATATATACTTCTTACGCGCGCCGGAAAAAAACTATACGATTACCTTAAAAAAGATTTCCCTTTTTTGAAATATAACGAGTGCGCAAGGATCATTTATAAGGATAAACTTCCGCGTAAGAGCAATAAGATAGTTTTAATACTCGCCGCGGGCACGAGCGATATTCCCGTGGCTGAAGAAGC
>JAHIUV010000052.1 GCA_018817035.1 Candidatus Omnitrophota bacterium
AATGGATGTGCAGGGCAAGAGCCAGATAGTAAAGGCTAAAGTCCCTCTTTCTGAAATGTTCAAATACGCGTCAGAATTAAAATCAATGACAGGGGGCAGGGGTTCATATGGTATGAGATTTTCTCACTATGAGGAAGTTCCCCAAAAATTAGCGCAGACAATCGTAGCAAAATATGAAGAGCAGAAAAAAGAAGAACATGAAAAATAGGTACTAGTAACTAGTAATTCGTAACTAGGAATTGTCTGTTGTTAATTTTTTTATTCCTTGTTACTGATTACAGGTTACTGATTACTGAATAAATGTAAGGAGGGAAGATGTCGGGTCATTCGAAATGGGCCAGTATAAAACATAAAAAAGCAGCTACTGACTCCAAACGCGGGAAAGTATTCACTAAGCTGATAAAAGAGATAACGGTTGCCGCTCGTCACGGAGGCGGGGAAACTGAGAAAAATCCAAGATTAAGGACAGCTATAGACAGGGCAAAACAAGCTAACATGCCGACTGACAATATTGATCGGGCTATCAAAAAAGGCACAGGGGAGCTTGAAGGCGTCACCTATGAAGAGTTTACAATGGAGGGGTATGGCCCGGGCGGAGTAGCGATAATAGTGGAAGTGTTAACGGATAATAAGAATCGCACTGCTTCCGATATCAGGAGCATTTTTTCCAAGAAGAACGGGAATGTTGCCGGGGCAGGTTCTGTTAGCTGGATGTTCGAGAAAAAGGGATATATTGAGGTCGATAAAAAGTCAGTTTCCGAGGACAATTTGATGTCTATCGCGCTTGAGGCAGGCGCGCAGGATATGCAGGCAGAAGATGATATTTATTCGATAACTACGGAGACAAAGGACTTCGAGTCCGTTAAAAAAGCGCTGGAGGATAATAACATTAAATTTGAGAGCGCTGAGATCACTATGATCCCGAAGAGCACTGTAAAACTGACCGGAGATCCCGCAAAACAGGTATTGTCGCTTGTCGAGATGCTTGAAGATTCTGACGACGCGCAGAATGTATACGCCAATTTTGACATACCTGATGAAGAAATAAGTTAAATTTCATTGATCCCGGAGTTGAGAAAAAAATGTATGGCTGCCGATATTGCAAAAAAAGTGATTAAAAGAAAAATTTCGGCATTGGATTCTATTCAACAGAAGGTCAATGTCGGCATTGGGACGATGCGGATTCTTGGAATAGACCCTGGGTTAGGAATTACCGGATACGGCGTGATCGAGATTGACCGTGGGAACATAAAGGTGGTCGAGGCAGGGGTTATCCGCCCAAAATCAAAATTAGGCATAGAAAAGCGGCTTATCGAAATCTACAAGAACGTAGAAAGTTTAATTAAAGATACGGCTCCGCAGGTGATCGCATTAGAGGAACTGTATTCGCATTATAAGCATCCGCGCACGTCTATTTTAATGGGCCATGCGCGCGGGGTAATATGCCTTGCTGCTGAGATGGGTAAAGTCCAATTGGTAAATTATGCCAGCACCAAGGTAAAAAAAGCCGTCACCGGCAGGGGGCACGCGTCAAAACAGCAGGTACAGAGGACGGTGGCGAGATTACTGAATCTCGGAGAAATGTCTGGACCCGTAGATGTGACAGACGCGCTGGCCCTGGCATTAACGCACGCAAATGTGTGCGCGCATAAATTGTAACTAAACGAGCTTTCATTTATCAGCTCTCAGCAATCAGCGGCTGAAGGCTGAAGGCTGAAGGCTGAAGGCTTCTATGATCTGCAGAATTTCAGGAAAACTGATAGAAAAGCGTAATGACCTAGTGATCCTGGAGGTGAATGGCTTGGCGTATGAAATTTTAATTCCCGGAGCCGTAATGAATTGCCTCGACAGCCAATTACAGGAAAATAATATAGTATCGCTGATAACTTATCATTATTTTCAGGTAGAGCAGTCACGCAGTGTCCCTTTTTTAATAGGTTTCCTGAATGAGGTAGAGAAAGAATTTTTCGAAAAATTCATAACTGTTTCAGGTATAGGTCCAAAGGCCGCGGTAAGGGCATTAAAAATGCCTATATCAGCGATTGCCAGCGCGATAGACGCGGGAGACATAGCGCTCTTAAAATCATTGCCGGGCATAGGAGAACAGAGGGCAAGAGAGATAGTGGCAAAGTTGCAGGGCAAAGTCGGAAAATTTGGACTTATCCAGGACACTGAAGGCGCGTCAGCCGGTGCGCGTAAATGTAAAGAGGATATAGAAGAAGAGGCAATACATGTTCTTCTGCAGCTTCAGTATAAGAGGAATGAAGCCGACAGTATGATACGGAGAGCTTTAGGGCGTAATCCCGAAATAAAAACAGCGGAAGATTTACTTAACGAGGTTTATAAACAGAAGACGAAAAGGTAGCTGTAAATATGGACGAAAAAAACATTAAAGACGATCGTGAGCGTTTAATAATAGGACAGGAAGCAGAGGAGGAAACTGTATTCAATATTTCTCTCCGCCCTGAAAACTTAAGTAACTTTGTAGGCCAGAAGCATACCGTCGACAATGTCAAAATAGCTATCAAAGCCGCCAAGAAGAGAAAAGAAAATCTTGAGCATGTATTGCTTTCAGGGCCGCCGGGACTCGGAAAGACCACTCTCGCGCATATCATTGCGCGTGAAATGGGCGCGAAGATAACCGCGACCTCCGGACCGGCGATAGAAAGGGCAGGGGATCTTATAGGAATACTTACCAATCTTGGCGAAGGGGATATCCTTTTTATTGACGAGATACACAGGCTTTCTAAGGTGGTCGAGGAGTTTATTTATCCCGCCATGGAAAATTTCCAGATAGATTTTTTGATAGATAAAGGCCCCTACGCCAAGACCATAAAATTTAATCTTAAAAGATTTACCCTTATAGGGGCTACAACGCGTTCAGGGCTTTTGAGCGCGCCGCTAAGGAGCCGGTTCGGCATGTTCTATCATCTGGATTTTTACGAGCTGGACGATTTGGTTAAGATAGTCGAACGTTCAGCCAATCTTTTGGACGTTGTGCTTGACAGGGAGGCCGCTATAGAGATCGCCGGGCGTTCGCGCGGCACCCCCAGGGTCGTCAACAGGTTACTGCGCCGCGTCAGGGATTACAGCGACGTAAAAGAATGTAAAAAGATAGATAAGCAGACGGCCGTGGACGCGCTAAAAATGCATCGTATAGATTCGGCGGGTCTCGATGATATTGACCGGAAAGTCCTTAAGACGATCATAGATTTTTATGATGGCGGACCGGTAGGTATAGAATCCCTGGCAGCGACTTTGAACGAGGAAACCGATACCATTGTGGATGTAGTTGAACCGTTTTTATTGAAAATAGGTTTTGT
>JAHIUV010000053.1 GCA_018817035.1 Candidatus Omnitrophota bacterium
ATAGGGCTCCGTCCCCTACTTACTCCAATCATACGGTATATCGTTCTTAAACGCGTCCAGGCGGTATTCGTCCGGGTCCTTCGCGCTGTACGGCAGCGTCGGGACGTTTATTACTATCGCTTCTTTGTCGCTGACGCATTTAAAACCGTGATATACTAATTTTGGTATTCTTACAAGCATCGGGTCGTCCGGGCTTATTATAAAATCATTTACTTCCCCGCGCGTAGGTGAATCTTCGCGCGAGTCATAAAGCGCGAGCCTCATCATGCCTGAGACACACGTAAAATGATCGTCCTGTTTTTTATGGTAATGCCATGCCTTGGTCACGCCCGGATATGCCGTCGTCATATATACCTGGCCGAATTTCTCAAATATGCCCTCGTCTGAACGCAGTATCTCCATTAACCTGCCGCGCTCATCCGGAATAATCTTAAGTTTTTTCACCTCTACGCCTTTGATCATCTGGATATCACCCTCTCCCTATGGAAATATACCTAAATCCCAGTTTCTTCATCCTCGCCGGCTCAAAAATATTCCTGCCGTCTATGATCAACGGGTTCTTCATTAATTTTTTTACGCGTCCGAGATCCATGACTTCGAACTCATGCCACTCCGTGACTATAATAAGCGCGTCGGTTTTGGCGGCGGCTTCATAAATATCCTTGCAAAATTTTATCCCGCTCAAAAGAGGCTTTGCCTTTTTCATCGCTTGCGGGTCATACACTTTTACGCGCGCGCCGGAGTTTTTAAGCGCGTTAATGATATCCACGGAAGGAGAACTCCTTGTATCGTCTGTATTTGGCTTAAAGGAAAGACCCAGTATTCCTATATTTTTTCCCTTTACGATCCACAATGCTTCTTCGATCTTACGGATAAAAAGCGCTTTTTGACCCTCGTTGACATTTTTTACAGCCTTTAATATGCCAAAATCATAACCGAGCTTCCCTGATATATGCACGAACGCGTCAACGTCTTTAGGAAAACAAGACCCGCCGTAACCTACCCCGCTCTTTAAAAAGGCCCTGCCTATCCTTGAGTCCAGCCCCATGCCATGCGCCACCTTTTCAATATCAGCGCCTGTGCGTTCGCAGATATTGGCTACGGAGTTTATGAAAGATATTTTTGTCGCCAGAAAAGAATTCGACGCGTGTTTTATAAGTTCGGCGCTGGCTATGTCAGTCACTATTATTTCCGTACCCAGGACAGCGTATAATTCCCTGAGGATATTTTCAGCCCTTTTCGATTTTACCCCTATCACTACCCTGTCAGGATGCATAAAATCCCGTATCGCGGTCCCTTCTTTTAAAAACTCAGGATTTGACGCGACGTCGAACTTTATCTTTTTTTTCACGTTCAGTTTTATGGTATGCTCCACCCATTTTCCTGTTTCGACGGGAACAGTGCTTTTTTCTACTATAAGACGGTATGAAGCCATGGACTTAGCTATCTCGGTAGCGACGGCCTCGATGTATGAAAGATCAGCTTCCCCGTTTTCTCTCGGAGGCGTCCCCACGCACATAAAAATAACAAGTGAACGCTTTACTCCCTCCTTTATACTGTCAGTAAAGCAAAGCCTGCCCGCTTTTACATTCTTTCTTACGATAGCCTCGAGGCCTTCCTCGTAAAAAGGGACCTGTGCTTTTTTCAGCGTCTCTATTTTTTTTCTGTCATTATCAACGCAGATGACTTTGTGGCCCAGGTCGGCAAAACACGCGCCTGTTACCAGTCCGACATAACCCGCTCCGATTATACATATATTCATGGCAATGACTCCTGACAAATAAACCTTACTGTTTTGGACGCGCGTAATAATTACTGAAATCAAACGGTGCTTTCGGTGAAGCCTTCAGCTTCATGGTAAACCATACGGTCGCCCCGCCGTCCCTGTCTATATCCAGGCTTATCTCTCCTATCCAGCAGTGTAGGTCCTTTATTATGGCTATTTCTTTATTGCTGAACTTATTGACGATCTTATGCCCATCCGACTCCACCTCTTTAAGGTCATATCTTCCGAAAAGCCTGAACGCCCATTCGTTATTCAGTTTATAAGAAAATTCTGACGTAAGTTCGTGCTCTGTATCCTGCCAATACCTTGAGCCAAAACCTAATTTCCACTTGTCGGCTTTATCGATACAAAGATCCGCGTTCCAGCTCTGAAAATCTTTTGAGGCGGGATCATACTGAGTATCCGATTCTATCCTGAGCCAGCTAAAGGGCGTAAGTTCCAGATCGGCTTTTACGGTTGCGAACTTACTGCCGTCCCCGGGCTTATATAAATAATCCCCGTGCAGTAGGAAGTAACCGAGGTCCCAGGTCTTCATTTGCCCGTCTACTAATCTCTTTGTCTGTAACCTGTTCTCAATACCCAGGCTAAACTCGTTCTTCCTGCCGATGCTGTCTATGTCATCGAACTGCTGCAGGCTGGCTGAAGAAATAGACGGCGCGTGGATATATCGGTATTCCGCTGTCGGCGTAATTATATGATGCAGTTTATTGAAGTCTACCCCTAAAAATTTTCCCTCTACGCCATATGTCTTTGAAAGCTTTGTGCTCGCGTCTACGCCGGTATAAAAAGCGGTCCTGAATTCATCATCGTCTCCTATGGCGTTCCTGCTGTACAACGTATCCCTTGTGCCGACAAAAGGCACGATACTGAATGTATCCGCTATAAATAAAGGCGCCGATAACTTATTATAAGTGTCAAACCTTACTACAGCCTCATCCTCACTTACGTTGTCAGCTGTTTTGCTGTTAAGATTGGTAATGACCGTGTCTGTCTTGAAGTAAATAGGCGAGTCCGCCAAATTCTGGTCTTTTAGATTGAACCTTACCTCGGGCAGGCGTTCGATAACCGTCTGAAAATCATTGACCCGTTTACGCGTCAAAAGGCTAAGGCTGTACTCAGGCTGCCTATCCAATAAATACAGGTAAGATTCCGGAGATGATTCCCTGTCATATTCTTCCCTATAAAAATAATCCTTGGTAAAATCCACATCACTCATCTTATGATATTCCAGAAAAGCTGTTATGTTTTCGTCTATATCCCAGCGGTGGCGCAGTTTTACCATATATCTTTCTTCCTCCGCCAACACTCCGTCCTCATTCCTGTCCCGGTTCCTCTGGTGGGTAAAATATGTCTTTAAGAGGCCCTCCCCGAAATCGCCGAATGAATATTTATAATCAAGTCCCGAACCAAATCCCCACTTTTCCCTTTCGTCCATCCTTAAGGTGATTTTATTTTGCTCGTCTATAGCGTACCTGTAACTGGTAAGCGCGAAGACTCCCCATTTGCTCTTTTTGCCGGGAATGACATCTATCGTGGGCCAATCAGCGTCCAATGAATAGTCGTATCTGGGCAGATACGCGACAGGCACATTACCTACTTTGAACAATACATTTTTCGCGACTATTTTATTGTCGGGATATATTACCAGGTTTTTTGAGGAGATCTTATAATGGGGGCGTTCGCGGTCACAGCTGGTTACGTAGCTCTCCGCTATCTTTATCGAACCGTCGGGCATAAGATCCGCTTTATCTCCGCCGGCATACCATTCGCCTGATTTGACCCTTATCTCTAAGACTTCGCCCTGTTTTGTCTCAAAATTATATCTTATTTTTTCGCCGCGGACTTCGCCGGTAAGGGTCTTTAATAAGACATTACCCTCCGCTTCAGCGTCCTTTGTCTCTGTATAGACCGTTATTTTATCGCAGGTAAGCCTCGCGTCGTCATAATCAACCGAGACATTGCCCGTACCGACCACTTTTTTCTCGCGGGGAAAAAACTCGACCTCGTCACCATTTACCTCGACAGGCCCAGCCGTCTCCTGCGCATAGCAAAGCGCGTAAGAGAGCAAGGCGCATGCGCATAAAAATATAAGCGCTAAACTCTTAATTAAACAACGATGTCTATTCATATATCCCCGATTACCATCCCTTAACTTCACAACAGTGCATTGCACTATTGTGAAGTTAAGAGCGATGCGCCTATTACTCCTGCGTCGCCGCCTAATTTCGCGCGTATGACCTTTACATGCGCGGCCTGATCCTTCATTGCGCGAAGTTTTATCTCTTTTCTCATGGGGCCTAATATAAATTCGCCGGCATTACTTACGCCTCCGCCCACAATGATCCTGTCGG
>JAHIUV010000007.1 GCA_018817035.1 Candidatus Omnitrophota bacterium
CGTGATAGCCAATGCTGAAAATATAGCAGGCGGTTCAGGCTTGACTCCTGAAACAGTCGATGAGGCGTTGAACAGTCAGGTGGATGTCCTTACGTCAGGGGACCATATCTGGAAGAAAAGAAATATATATGACAGGCTGGACAGCGACCACAGGATATTGAGGCCCGCGAATTATCCCGAAACCTGTCCCGGGACAGGCGGAACCGTAATTAAATCCAGCGCCGGCAGGATGGTCGGCGTGGTAAATGTGGAAGGCAGGGTCTTTATAGACCATGCCGGGAATTGTCCGTTCAGGACAGCTGAAAGGGAGATCGAGAGGCTTTCCAAAGATACGAATATTATTTTCGTGGATATACATGCCGAAGCAACGAGCGAGAAGATAGCGCTGGGTAGGTTTCTCGACGGGAGAGTAAGCGCGGTGTTCGGCACGCATACCCATGTCCAGACAGCGGACGAAAAGATATTACCCGGGAAAAGCGCGTATATAACCGACCTGGGAATGACAGGCGCCCAGGATTCTGTTATAGGCCGCAAGGTAGAACCGATAGTCGAGCACTTTCTGACCTGCATGCCGACGAAGTTCGAGATGGCTGACAAAGACGTGGAGCTTCAGGGCGCGATAGTCGAAGTGGACGAAAAGAGCGGAAAAGCCGTGTCAATAGAGAGAGTCAGGGAAAAGCTGAAAGATTATCTGTAATATGGTAAAAGAAGGCGTTTATATTTATAAAGTAAGGGAGTTGACAGCCGGTATAAAGGCTGTCCTGGAAGATACTTTTTCCAATATATGGATCGAAGGTGAAATATCAAATTTTATCTCGCATTCCTCAGGGCATTTTTATTTTACGCTGAAGGACGACAAGAGCGAGTTAAAGTGCATTTTTTTTAAAGGCCATAATGAGAAGATAAAATTCGAAATAAAAGATGGCATGCACGCGGTCTGTTTCGGGAAAATAGGAATATATGAAAAGCGCGGACAATATCAATTGTATATTACCAGAATGGAACCAAAAGGGATCGGCGCGCTGCAGCTTGCTTTTGAACAATTAAAAGAGAGGCTTTTTAAAGAAGGACTTTTTGATGAATCCGCTAAGAAACCTATCCCGGTTCTTCCCGGAAGGATAGGGATAGTGACTTCGCCCACAGGCGCGGCGATAAGAGACATGTTACATGTGCTGGACAAAAGATTTCCCGGAGTGGAAGTCCTGATAAGTCCTTCCAGGGTGCAGGGAGAAAGCGCGGCGGAAGAAATAGCCCGCGCTATCCATGACCTTAATAAATTAGGCAATGTAGATGTCATAATAGTAGGACGGGGCGGAGGAAGCCTGGAAGATTTGTGGGCATTTAACGAAGAGATAGTGGCAAGGGCTATTTATAATTCAAAAATACCTATCATAAGCGCTGTGGGGCACGAGGTCGATTGGACGATCAGTGACTTTGTGGCTGACAAGCGGGCGCCTACTCCGTCTGTTGCCGCGGAAATGGTAATAATAAAAAAGAGTGACCTTCTGGAAAAGCTTGACGCTATAGAAAAACAGCTCAAAGATTACCCCCTTGAGGCTGTTAAAGAATTAGAACAGCGCGTGGACGAATTGGAAAAAGACCTGTCCTTGAGGTTCAGGCATTATATGGAATTAAAAGAGGAAAATTTCAAATCGCTTTCGGAAAAAGTCGAGATACTGAGCCCATTGAGCATTTTAAGCAGGGGCTACAGCGTCAGTTTCAAAATGCCCGGGAGAGAAATACTTAAAAACGTCTCGTCCCTTAAAAAAGGTGACGCGATCGAGACCAGGCTTTCAAAGGGGATTTTTAGAAGTAAAATCGAGGAGGTCTTATGACAAAGGAACTTAAATTCGAAGAGATGATGAAAAAACTTGAGGGCATAGTGGACGATCTGGAAAGTAACGAAATGCCGCTGGAGGATTCATTAAAGAGATATGAAGAAGGCGTAAAACTTCTCCGTCTTTGCAGAAAACGCCTGGATGAAACAAAGCGCAAGGTAGAGTTACTGGTAAAAAAAGGCGGCAATCTCACGACTGAACCATTTAAGGAATAGATTTGATCATAACTTTGGTTCTCGACTTCGCTCGAACAATATTCTTCAGGCAGAAAATATTCTTCGAGCGAAGTCGAGAAGTTACGATAGGACATCAAACATGGATATCAGGGAATACATAGATAAGAAGAAAAAAATTATTGATAAAGCGCTGGACCAGTACCTTCCTTCCGTAAAAACAAAGCCGGCGGTTATCCATAAGGCGATGAGATACAGTATGTTTCCCGGAGGGAAGAGGATCCGGCCTGTCCTTACGCTTGCGGGATTTGAGGCATGCGGAGGTAAGGGCAATGGTATTTTGCCCGTTGCTTGCGCGATAGAATTTATACACGCTTACACACTTATACATGACGATTTGCCGTGCATGGACAATGATGATTACAGGCGCGGGAAATTAAGTTGTCACAAGAAATTTAACGAGGGCTTAGCGCTTTTGGCGGGAGACGCGCTTTTAACCATGGGATTGCAGATGCTTTCGGAGACAGGAAAAACTGGTATTGTAACCGAGATTACGAAAGCAGCGGGAAGCTCGGGCATAATAGGCGGGCAGGTCGTTGATATGGAGACTCAAGGAGGCGGGAAGGATAAAAAAGAGTTGGATTATATCGTTAGTCATAAGACAGGGTTACTTTTCGAAGCTGCCGTCAAGGTCGCGGGTATGTTTAAAGGCGCGGGTGAAAAAAAGATAAATGCGCTCGCTGGTTTCGGAAGGCATCTTGGCTTTGTTTTCCAGCTGATAGATGACCTGATAGATAAAGACGGGTATGTAAAACTCTATGGGGAAGAACATACGAGAAAGATGGCCGCGCTCTTAACAGACAGGGCTAAGGGCCAGCTGAATATTTTTGGGAAAAAAGCAAAAAGGCTGTCAGGGATAGCGGATTTATTTTTAAAGAGGCATTCTTAAAGTTCGAGGCTAAGCCTCGAACACTTGATAGGGGTTATGGGTAGATTATTAGATAATATAAACAGTCCTACTGATCTAAAAAAACTTACCATGGATGAGCTTATGGTTTTGTCACAGGAGATCAGGGATACCATAATAGATACGGTTTCTTGCTCGGGCGGACATCTGGCGTCAAGTCTTGGCGCGGTGGAACTTATAATAGGTATGCATTATTGTTTGAACGCTCCTGAAGACAAGATCATCTGGGACGTGGGACACCAGGCTTACGCGCATAAATTGTTGACAGGCAGGAAAGATAGATTTAATACCTTGAGAAAACTGGGAGGCCTTAGCGGTTTTCCTAACGCTAACGAAAGCGAGTTCGATGTTTTTACCACAGGGCATGGCTCTACCTCAATATCGTGCGCCCTTGGCATGGTAGCCGCGCGCGATCTTGAAAAAGCGTCATATAAAGTGGCAGCTGTCATAGGAGACGCTTCGCTTGGGGGAGGAATGGCGTTTGAGGCACTTAATCACACGGGCCACCTTCATAAAAAAATACTGGTCGTGCTTAATGATAATAAAATGAGCATCTCTCGCAGCGTCGGGGCATTGAGCAAATATTTAAACAGGATCATATCCGCGCCTTCTTATAACAGGATCAGGAGAGACGTGGAAAGGCTTTTAAAGCGCGTGCCGCGTTTTGGTTTTAAAGTGGTACGGGCGGCTAAAAGATTGGAAGAGAGCCTTAAGAATCTCTTGGTCCCCGGTATGTTTTTTGAGGAAATGGGATTCAGGTATTTCGGGCCTATCGACGGTAATGATATGTACGCTGTGGTCAGCACATTGAAAAATATTATAGATATAGATGAACCTGTCCTGCTCCATGTCGTCACGAAAAAAGGAAGAGGTTATTCTTACGCTGAGGATGTGCCTGAAAAATTTCACGGAGTAGGCTCTTTTGATGTCAAGACAGGAGAAAAATGTTCTCCTGCAAAAGAAACTCCTGATTCAGAGATGAGTTTTACAAAGGCATTCAGCGAAGTTATAGTGGATTCCGCGAGAACTAATGAAAAACTTATAGCCATAACCGCGGCGATGCCTGAGGGAACAGGATTGGATAGATTCGCGAGCGTGTTCCCGGACAGGTTTTTTGACGTCGGAATGGCGGAACAGCACGCGGTGGGATTTGCCGCGGGGATGGCAAAAGCAGGATTAAAGCCAGTAGTGGCTATCTATTCTACTTTTCTGCAGCGTTCTTACGACCAGATAATACACGACATCTGCCTTCAGGACCTTAATGTTATATTAATGTTGGACAGGGCTGGCCTTGTAGGGGAAGACGGACCGACTCATCACGGTGTTTTTGATATCACGTATCTCAGAAATTTACCCAATATGACAGTGATGGCGCCAAAAGACGAAGAGGAATTAAAAGAAATGTTCAAACTGGCGGTTTCTTATGATTCCGGCCCGATAGCCATAAGATATCCGCGCGGGGCAAGTTACCATTATCGGGCTGAGTCAAAAAGACCTGTGGCTTTAGGTAAAGCCGAAATCTTGAAAAATGGCAAGGACGTTACTATATTGAGCATTGGTTATATGTCAGGCATTTGTCTTGAAGCCGCTGAATTATTATCTGACAGGAGCGTGGACTGCGAAGTCATAAACGCGAGATTTGTAAAACCCTTGGACATGGAGACAATATCAAAGTCTGTACTAAAGACGGAAAAACTGTTTACAGTAGAAGAAGGTTCGGTCCATGGCGGGTTTGGCTCTTTTGTCCTTGAGTCAGTAGTTGATAAAATACCCAAAAGCAGTATAATGATTAATATAGGGATTCCCGACAGATTTATTGAGCACGGAGACAGGACGGTTCTCCTGGAAAAATATGGTTTGTCAGCGGAGAAGATCAAGGAAAAAATACTTACATGCCTAAAATAGAGATCAATAGAGAAAGATGTAAAGGGTGTGGACTTTGCGTTCTATATTGCCCTAAATCTTGCATTAAGCAGGGGGCTTCTGTAAATGGAAAAGGAGTATTCCCGGTTATGTTCGCGGATAAGAGTAAGGCGTGCACGGGATGTTCTTTTTGCGCTATTATCTGTCCTGACACATGTATAGAGGTATATAAATAATCATGGCGAAAAAGATCTTAATGTGCGGTAACGAGGTTTTGGCTGAGGCTGCTATAATAGCCGGATGCAGGTTTTACGCGGGCTATCCTATTACTCCGCAGAATGAACTGCCGGCGTATATGTCAAAGAGAATGCCTGAGGTTGGGGGCATTTTTATACAGGCGGAGAGTGAAATATCCGCTATAAATATGGTATTTGGCGCCTCTCTCAGGGGCGCCAGGGCAATGACATCCTCGTCCAGTCCGGGTATCAGTCTTAAGCAGGAAGGTATATCATATTTGGCAGGATGTGAGTTACCCGCCTTGATAGTAAACATAATGAGGGGCGGTCCGGGTTTGGGGAATATAGCTCCGAGCCAGAGTGATTATTTTCAGGCGACGAGGGGCGGCGGCCATGGTGATTATCGTCAAATAGTGCTGGCTCCGGCGTCTTTACAGGAGATAGCGGATTTAACAATGTTGTCTTTCGATCTTGCGGATAAGTACAGGACTCCTGTTATGATACTCGGAGACGGTATCCTTGGCCAGATGATGGAACCTGTCGAGTTAGCTTCGAGACTCGAAACCCAAGACTCAAGACAGAAAAAAGATTGGATCCTGGACGGGTGCAAAGGAAGGAAGCCTAGAATCATTCGCTCGCTTTTGTTGGGAAAAGGTGAGCTGGAAGAGTTGAACAATAGATTGCAAAGACGATATAAAGAAATAAAAGATAAGGAAGTGCGCTGTGAGATCCTGTATGGAGATGACAGCGATGTTATGTTGGTAGCTTATGGGACGACCAGCAGGATCTGTAGTAATGTTGTCAAAGACCTGCGCGCCCGCGGCAAAAAAGTAGGCCTTGTCAGGCCTGTGAGTTTATGGCCTTTTCCGGAGAAACAGCTTAAGGAATTAGCGGAACGTGTCAAATCTTTTTTAGTGGTGGAAATGAGTTGTGGGCAGATGATAGAGGACGTTAAACTAAGTATAGAATGTAAAAGGCCTGTTCATTTTTATGGCCGTTCCGGAGGAGAAGTTCCCGCTGAGGATGAGATAATAAGAGAGGTCGAAAAAATTGCGTAAAGTATTTTCCAAACCCAATAGCATGAAAGATACCGTTACTCATTATTGTCCGGGCTGTGGCCATGGAATAGTCCACAGGATCATCTGTGAAGTAATAGATGAGTTAGGGATAAGGGAAAAGGTCATAGGCATAGCGCCTGTCGGATGCGCTGTGCTGGCGTATGATTATTGGGATTTCGATGTTACTGAGGCGGCGCACGGCAGGGTGCCCGCGGTCGCTACGGGAATAAAAAGGGTAAATCCGGAAAATATAGTTTTTGGATACCAGGGGGACGGAGATCTCGCGGCAATAGGGACAGCCGAAACAGTGCACGCGGCGAATCGCGGAGAGAATATAACGATAATTTTCGTCAATAACGCGGTTTACGGAATGACAGGCGGGCAGATGGCCCCGACGACAATATTGAATCAGAAGACAAGCACTACTCCTTTAGGGAGAGACAGAAAGACGCATGGTTTTCCGTTAAAGGTATGTGAACTTTTATCGGTCCTGCCGGGTGTCTCATATGCCGAGAGGGTTTCTGTCCATTCGCCGGCGCATGTCCTAAAGGCAAAGAAAGCTATAAAAAAATCTTTTCAGAACCAGATAGACGGATTCGATTTTTCCGTTGTAGAAGTGCTGTCGCCGTGCCCTACTTATTTAGGCATGACGCCGGAAAAAGCAGTAAAGTGGATAGATGAAACAATGAGTAAAGTTTATCCGCTTGGTCGATTCAAAGACAGGGGTAAAGAGTGAGGGAAGATATTATTTTTGCCGGGTTCGGGGGGCAGGGCATAATGCTGATGGGTAAGGCTATTTCTTACGCGGCGATGAGCTCCGGCAAATTCGTAACCTGGATGCCTTCGTACGGGGCTGAGGTAAGGGGAGGCACCGCGCATTCGATGGTGATCATTTCTGATTCTTACATAGGTTCGCCTATTGTAAGGGATCCAAGCATAGGTGTGGTCATGAATAAACCATCCCTTACTAAATTCGAATCCAAAGTCAGGAAGGGCGGGCTTTTGGTCATAAATAAATCTATAACAGGAACAGGCTCGACAAGGGATGATATAGATATTTTAGAGATCCCGGCTACTGAAATGGCTTCCGGCCTGGGAAACCTCAGGGCGGCAAACATGATAGCCCTTGGCGCGATTTTGGCAAGAAGGGAAATTTTGCCGGTACAGGCATTGATGGATTCTTTGGAATTTGTAATTCCAGAAAGCCGGCACCCCATGATACCTCTAAACCGGGAAGCAATAAAAAAAGGATATGAATATGATCCGTGTTAGGTTTGCCCCGAGTCCTACGGGTAATTTACATATAGGCAGTGCCAGGACAGCCCTGTTCAATTGGTTGTACGCGAGGGCCCAAGGCGGAAAGTTTATCCTCAGGATAGAGGATACGGATAAGAACAGGTCAAATGATATCTATCTCAAAGAAATACTTTCCAGCATGGAATGGCTGGGGATGAATTGGGATGAAGGCCCATATTTTCAAAGTGAACGTTTTGATATATATCGTTCTTACGCGGAAAAATTGTTGAATGAAGGTGTGGCTTATAAAGAAGGCGAAGCCATTATTTTTAAAGTAAATCCTGAAAAAATAAAAATATATGACATAGTCCATGGAGAGATAGAAGTAGACAATAGCCTTATAAAGGATGTAGTCCTGATGAAATCCGACGGGACTCCGGCGTATAATTTTGCCTGTGTCGTGGATGATCTTGATATGAATATATCGCATATCATAAGAGGCGATGATCATATATCCAATACTAATAAGCAGATCGTATTATATAAGGCTTTGGGCGGGAAACTCCCTAAATTTGCCCATATACCGCTTATACTTGCTCCTGACAAATCAAGGCTTTCCAAGAGATTCGGCGCGGTAGCTATATCGGAATACAGGGAGAAGGGCTATTTTCCCGAGGCTATGGTCAATTATCTCGCTCTTTTGGGGTGGGCCCCCGGAGATAACAGGGAATTTATGGATACAGAGCAGATAATAAAAAAGTTCAGTCTTAAGCGGGTAAATAAGTGCGGCGCTGAATTCAACGAAGATAAGCTGAGGTGGCTTAATGGCGAGCATATAAGGAATATGAGCCTGGAAAAATTCACAAAGGCGGTTACGGATTTCGTAAAAGATGGATATGACGCTGAGCTCCTCAAAAAAATATCCGCGCTTTACCATTCAAGGGTCAAGACGCTTGTTGAGTTCAGGCAGGAGATGGAA
>JAHIUV010000054.1 GCA_018817035.1 Candidatus Omnitrophota bacterium
GCAAGCGGCAGCATAAGGATACATGATAGGATTTTGCAGGAAAGGATATTTAATCGTATAGGCATGGACGAGCAGACAGTAAAGGAACGTTTTGGTTTTCTTCTTGAGGCATTTACTTATGGCGCGCCTCCGCATGGCGGTATTGCTTTTGGGCTAGACAGGCTCCTCGCTTTGATGAGCGGATCAGAGAGCATAAGGGAGGTAATCGCTTTTCCTAAGACGCAAAAGGCGTCATGTCCGATGACTGACGCGCCTTCGATAGTAGAAGAAAGGCAATTAAGGGATTTAGGGATCCAGTTACGGAAAAAGGGGGTTTAAATGAAAAAGATCATGGGTTATGGTTTGCTTCTCTCGGTTTTTTTATTGTCAGGGTGCGCGTCAAGAGTGACTCCTTACTATGTGGACAGGACTGACCAGGAAATAAAAGGCAACAGGGGTATTCTCAAGGGCAGCGCGGAGGCTTCTTCGGAGGTAAGCGCTAAAAAGACGAGAAAAATGTATCGCCTGGAAATAGAACTTCCTCCCAAAGATGGTCAAGGCGCCAGCGTAGAGACGAAAACGACAAAGGGCAATAAAGGTTATCTAACAGGCAGTAAGACTACCAAGGAAAAAGCGGAATATATGACTAAAAAGAGCAACGGCCGCGTGATACTGGAGCCTATGAAGCCGCGGGTTATTTACCAGGAGGTTGCATCTCCTGTGAGTTCGCCCGCGAAAAAAGATAAGGCTGTTGAAAAATCGACACGGACTTATGTGGTGCAAAAAGGTGATACTCTTCAGAAAATATCAGATAAGGTGTATGGCACCACAAAAAATTGGAAAAAGATATTCAATGCTAACAAAAAGACATTAAAGGATCCCAACAAGATCAAGCTGGGCCAAAAACTAATAATACCCGAGCTCTGATAAGTAAGATGTAGCGGGAACCTTAACTTCACAACAGTGCATTGCAGTTTTGTGAAGTTAAGGTGCGCGGGAGGCCGTTCAATGCCTATGAAAAAGATCCTTAAAAATAACAAAATGAATAACATTCGCTATTTGCCCGCGCGTATCGCTATTGCCGTGTTTACATGCCTTATCCTTGTGGCGATAATGCAGTGGGATAATGGACTTTTTAAAGCGGAGTTTAGGGAAGGTGATATAGCCCTCAGGGATATTTTCGCGCCTTATGATTTTAACGTAAGAGGCGATATAAACACCAAGGCTACTGATAAAATAAAAAACGAGGCAGTAACCTCATTGCCCCCTGTTTATATATTTGACAGTGAGTTAAAAGCCTCTGTCCTAAACAAGGTCAAGTCTGTCCGGGGCGCGATCCAGGTCATTAAAGATGCTTCCGGTATGCCGGATGAAAAAACTCTCAAAGTAGCGGAGATGTCCGCTACTTATAATATTTCAGAATCTTTGGTCAAGGGGATACTGGGGTCAAGTGACTCAGCGGCATTTTTTAAGTCAGCGCAAGACGCGGTGGAGGAATTTATGTCTAAGCCTATAATCTCCACTATCGCATACCTAAAGCTCAAAGATAGCGGCGTGACCGACATAACCCTGCTGGATAAATTTACACTCAGCGAGAACGGAAGGAAAACCAAAGACCTGGTAACTCTGGAAGACGCTAAGAACAGAAAGCCTGAGCCGTTCTCTTCTAATATAAAGGATAGAAAAGAAAGGTTGCTGTTTGTTGATTTTGTAAACGCCATTTTAGCGGCAAATGTTAATTATGACGAAGAAATAACCCGGGCCAGAAAAGAGGCGTTGATTCAGAATATACAACCTGTTTATAATAAAATAGAGGTAAAGAAGAACGAGATATTGCTGAATAAAGGGGAGCGCATAGGAAAGCTTCATGTCGAAAAACTAAAAGCCCTGGAGCAGGGTGAGTCTTTTGCCGCGAAGATCAGCGGGCTTTTCGGCGTGGCTATCGTGGTCGGCCTTTTTATGCTTTTCCTGGTGCTGTATATGAAGATATTTGACCCGGTTCTTATGTCAGGGGTAAAAGACCTGGCGCTTCTATCCGTTATCTGTATCTTGATCATATCGACCGCCAAGATAATAGTTAATTCTCCCTGGCCCAGCAGCATGGTGCCTGTTGCCGTGGCTCCTATGCTTATAGCTCTTTTGATAAATAGCCGCCTGGCGATAGTGTTCGCTTTTTTTCTTAGCGTATTGATAGGCATGATCTCCGGTAATATACTGGATGTCACAGGGGTTTGTCTTGCCGGAAGCATAGTGGGTATTTTTGCCATGAAAGGAGTAAGGCGGCGTTCCCAGCTTATTATGGCGGGGCTCGCGGTAGGCTTTGCTAATATGAGCTATCTTATAGGCATGGGGCTGGTGAGAGGCCTTGATTTTCACGCGTTTATCTCGGAAGCGCTCTTTGGATTGCTTAACGGTGCGATGTCAGCTGTTATCGTGACAGGGGTGTTGCCTATTTTTGAGAATGTTTTTAAAATATCCACTGACATAAGCCTTCTGGAACTGGCTGACCTGAATCACCCGCTTTTAAAGCGAATGGTAATGGAAGCCCCGGGAACATATCATCATAGCCTGGTCGTCGGTAATCTTGCCGAGGCAGCGTGCGAGTCTATCGGCGCCAACGCGCTTCTGGCGAGAGTCGGTTCGTATTTCCATGACATAGGAAAACTTGAGAAGGCTTCTTATTTTAGTGAAAACCAGTCAGTTAAAAAATCAGCGCATGATAAGCTCTCTCCCA
>JAHIUV010000055.1 GCA_018817035.1 Candidatus Omnitrophota bacterium
AAGCGCCAGAGCAACTGCTGAAAGCGCTATGGTTATGGTCTTACCTTCTCCTGTGGCCATTTCCGCTATCTTACCCTCTATAGACGCGAGAGCACCCATTATCTGCTCTATATAATGAGCTTTTCCTTTCAGGACACGGCGGGACGACTCTCTTACTATAGCGAATATCTCGTCAGTATATTTAGCAAGAGCGGCTTTTTCTTCTTCAAGGGTCTGGGCTTTTCCGAGTTTCTCTTTTAAGGTATTTATATTATCAACATTTACATCCTTTATATTGTATATATTGTCTGCCTTCAGGAATTGGGCATTGCGGCATTTGTCCAGGTCAGCTATAAGGTTAAATAGTGTGTATTTCTTGCCGGCACCTTTTAAGCGCGCAGCCCTGTCCTGTAAATATGAAACTAGTTCTGATTCATTAGCTTTAGCCAATAACTGCAGTAGTTTTATAGATATTTTATTCAGAGGTATTAATTTTATGCCCGGATCGATCCTTGGAGCAAATTCACCAAAAACCGTGGAACCCCATGATACAACACCCTCTCCTCCAAAAACGCCTTTAAGGTCATCGTCTTTCATTTCCAATGCCACATTATCTTCCAGGCTGAGTATGTTGACTTTCCCCTCTGAGAAGCCGAATCTTCGTTTGAAAATACCGTAACTTACTGTATTTTCCCCATGCCTGTCAGATACCCTTACTGTATTCTCTCCTGAAGCGCTTCCCATCTCGCCCAGCATAAAGTGAAGCACAGATTTCCCCTGAATCGCTCCTTGTATCTGGAATCCAAAAGGAAGGCTTATATTAGAATCAAGTAACTTATCAGCTTCTACGCTATAACCATGGGTCATTACTCCGTAATTCTTTTTAAGGACATCCCTGACCACAGAATACGGTAAAAGCCCTTCTTCTGTCATGCCGGATAAAAGCGCGTCTATATCTGTCTTATTCGTAGAGAGCATGACATTTATCACTTCATTAGTAAAGGCCTGAGCCAACTCTTCAAGAGAAAGCTTCTCTCCCTTATTTATTTCTATTCCACGCTTTTTGAGGTATTCCCTTGAACGCTCGTCATTGAGCATACCGGCTGTTAACACCACGGCACAATGTATGGAACTTACGATATTGCCAAGAACAGCCTTTATTTTCTGCTCAGCTCCTCCATCTGACGGAAAACCGGTAAACCAAAAAACGTTATATTTCGTAGCCGCGTCCTTCATGACTTTAGAATCAAAGTCTTTTTCTACGGCATACTTTATCACGGCTTCTTCAAATGCACGGATTATTACTAAAGAGGTTGGTTCTTTGGAGTTTTTGTTATCATTGATGATAGTTTTGAATACCTTAAGGAGGGTTTCTTCGTCCAGATTATTTATATCTGATACTATAGGCCCTGCCCTTAATCTTCCTGCCATTATCATGATCTCTCTCATAAGATCAACTATGGTTTTATGTCGATACGGCGCTCCTGTTTTTATCTTTAAAATCTCCTCGCTTGAGGCGACAAACTCCTTTAAATTTCCTTCTTTAAGTGCCCTGGCGGCATTATTTACCAATACCTGTGACGTTATCAGTCCTGTTCCGCCGATCACCTGGCCCAATATCACTTCAGTCAACCTGTCATCCTGCCTGCCTACAAATTCTCCTGAAATACCTATATAATCAAAGAATTCCTGATCCATGTTCATTATGTGCTTAGTATCTATAAAATCCTGGTCAGATAAGGCGGTTTTCATTATTTTGCCGATATATCCTGCCCCTTGAGCAAGATCTAAAATAACAGCCTTGCCTACTCCATGAACATCAGTATTCTCCATGAATAACGCGAGCCCTTCGAGCATATCTCTCAGGAATGCCTGCTCTTCGCCTTGCAATTCTCCTGATTTTTTCCTAAGCTCTTTGGAATTGATATCTCTTATCATTAACTCTTCATTTAAAGCCTGATATCTTGGAGCCTCATAATAAAGCTGTAAAGCAGCAAGTTTCTTAGACGTCTCAGTATTATCAAGTCCATTTTTCTCATTATAATCATACTGTTTCTTTAGTTCAGCGAGCTTTGTCATGTCATACCCTGCTGTGTCTTGATAATGCCTCATATCTTTCCTTACAACCGCAAGGAACACCTCTCTCAGTGTATAATCATTCCATATCTCCGGTAAATTCTTATAAAGTTCTTCATTAATCTGGAACTTCTTATCAATCACTTCTCCTTTGGCGTTGACGTTAAACTTCACCTGCAAGGCAGGAAAACCTTCTTCTGATACTCTATCAGCGTTCTTTAATATCTCTTTAGCGCCTTTAAGCTCAGGGCTTTGGCGTTCTATCTCGTCTCCCGCTAATTCGATTACTTCCTCAGCAGTAGTGGGTTTTCGTATAATAGATTTTTGCGTGACTTTGATCTTCGGCTTATATGCTGCCAAAATCACTCCAAAAGCCGTAAACGACGCAAGATTAGTCTCATAATCAGTGTTTCCTAAAAGCATACCTATTAATACGGCCGCTCCCATGCCCAGAGGAAGCAATAACACATTAAGCCATGCAGGCATTCTTTCTAAAACCCTGCCTGCTTTTTGCGCTATCTTTGTAAATGCCCCTTCGGGCTCCGTAACGATTACCTTTATAGGTTTAAGAATTTGTTCCAGTTCTTTTACGGCATCCTCTTCGGATAGCGCCTTACCGCCTTCATCAATATCTTTTCCGATATCTTGTTCAGCTTCCTCAGGTATTTCGGTTTTGATACCTGTTATCTCTTCTTCCTTCTTAGACTCAATAGCACCATCTTTTCTGGTTTCAAATTTCCCGTTAAACCTTTTATCTATATCCACCACAATATCTGATATTTCTTCGGCAAAATTCTCGCCCTCAGGAAGAAAATAACCCAAAAGCCCTATTTCCTTATTACTATTGACCACTTCTTTTATAGTCTCTTTAAGGTCTTTTCCAGGTACAAACCTGTACCTAAAATCATACCAGAATGTATAAGCAATATTATTTTTGAATGTCCTGACATCTTTGGCTACAAGTTTTATATTGGCAAGGAATTCAAGAAAAGAAAGACCTTCTAATTCTATCCCCTCGCTAAGTTCTTCAGGTATCGCAAAATCAGGATTCTCAGAGCTTAATTTTAATTTATAATAATAACCATCCGCGCCTTTATTCTCTTCTATAGCGACTTTCAGGCCTTTTGTCTTATCTGAAAGCCTGGTTATTCCCGCATTGCCTGATTGTAATTTGCTTTCATATATAAGCCTGGCTATATTAGTAAGATATTTTTCCAGATCTTTAATTTTACCTTGCTTTATTCTCCATATACCGTCTTTTATTTCACCTATATCAAATGAATTAACCAGATCCAACAAATGGCCTATTTCGTGCCGCGTCTTAGCGCTTACTACTATTTTAGCTGTCTCTTGGTCTATAGCATCAATTGCTGATATATTCTCCACAAATTGCCTGTCGAATTGGATATACTTACCTGTTATTTTTCCGTTCTCATCCTTTGTAACATCCGAAAACATGTTAGCGTAAAGGCTCTTATTTCCGCTTATATCTTCCTGCATGCTTATTTTGATATTCCTTTTTCCTATTACGCTCTCTATAAGACCCTTGACCTTACTGTATTTTGAACTGAAATTTATTTCTTTTTCCGCTATGCTTCTTTTTTCCAAAGCCTCACCTTGCACATTTACAATCAACCCTTCTTTTTTGTAGTTATAAATACTTTCTTCGCCTATCTCTTCCGCTATCCCTGCCAATCTTTCAGGCTGAGCCCCTGATATACCGGAAGATACTGAAAATAAATAGTCCAGTTCTTTTCCTTTGGGCATAATATTAAGGTACTTATTAATAACTGCCCCCAATAAGTAAGCCTCTTTTCCTTCAAGGCCGGCAAGGTTTTTTAACTTATTCAGGGTTGCGATATCAGTGGATAAATACGCCGCGTCTTTTCCGCTTACCCTTGTATAATTTGTTAAAAAATCATAAACGCCAAAACTATCTTTTAATTCAAGCACGGCTTCTTTAAGATTTTTACCTTCGGTAAAAGATAGTAATTTCATAAGCTTCTCTTCTTCTGGCATAGTTTCCGTAATGCTGATAAACCCGGATATAGCATCCCTGATTTCTAAGGAGTATGGTTTTCCTTTATTACCGGCAAGGTTTGTAAAAAGTAATGCTTTTAATTTACCATCTTTCGTAACACTGCATATCCACTCGGCAAAAGCGCGCCCTGCGTTATCCTTCCCTACTAATACATCGTATATATCCATGACCTGAGTTACTAATTTGGAATTCATCAGCACGTTCACTTTATACGAATCAGCCAGGGCTTGGGATTTTCCCGCGAGTTTTTTATAATTTTCCGCTATAGTCACTGCCTGTTTCCTGGTAGAGTGGGGCCCGAGATAAAGCATATAGGCTATATATTTCCGTTCTTTTGAATTCTTTTCCGTTATGTTCTCATCCGCGATCTCGTTAAGTTCTTTTATTCCCAGATTCTTATTTATTTTTAACTCAGCTTCAAGGTATGATATAGCTTCTGCTATCCCCGTAAATGCCTTATCCATTACATAGTCTCTTGCCTGTTCAGGTGAGTAAAAGACCATCTTGTAAGCCTGGTTAAGATTTATTTCATCAGAAATGCCGAGTTTATTTAGATATCCTCCGGGATTATACATGCCCTTCATCGCATCAAGGATATTACCCTCTATCCTATAATTGAATAACTGGTAGATATCTACGGGATTTATATCCTTGCGGTTTAATATTCCTTTAATATCTTTAATCTCAGCCAGAGTAACCCCTTGATCCTCCAATTCTTTTTCATCGGATCCCGCCCTGTTAATGCGGCGAGAAATCGAAGACAAAAGCCTGTTCAGATCTTTCTTACGCTTAAAATCGCTATTTGTTATTTTATTGATTATAAAATCCAGCAGGGCTTTTCCGAAAGATTGCTTGGTAGCGGCAAGGTCATAAATTTCTTCTGAAGGAATGTTTCCTAAAGATGTCTTGAATATATCAAATATCTTAGCTACAGAAGTAACCCTGTAAAACCAGTTTTCGTCATAATTATAAACATCGAGTATCCCTTTTTCTACCAAAAGATCCAGTACACCTAAAATTTTTCCTGATGAAGTTTCAATACCTTCATCCTGGGGAGGGAAAACGCGTATTAATTTAGAAATCTCATTGTTATTCAGGCCAAGTAATTTAATAAAAGCGTCATAGATAAGACGGCCGCGTTTAGTGAGATTACCTTGTTCATCGACCCTTCCACTATTTTTAAGACTGTCTACGAATTCTTGTGCGACGTTATCGTTATCTTCTTCATTTGCGGTTATTTTTTCACTTATCTCCTCTTTTATTTTTTCTATTTCTGTTAAAGGAGGGCCTCTTTCTTCCTTTTCGCTTATTTCCTCTTGTCCTTTATTTGATTCCGTTTTCTCTCCGACAGAAGCAATGGCTGATTTATCCTCGCCGCCTTTTTCAGAAGACAATAGATACGCTGACAGGTTCTTTCCTACCTTTACTATGTCTTCAAATGTCTTTGCTTTCTGCAGGGTCATTTTTCCGTCTTTTTCTATATTCCTGTACTCTACTTTCAGGTCTTTAACGATACTATCTATCTCCCTTTTGAGTTCTTTTGCTTCAGATGAGTAGTTCCCTTCCAGGGAACTGCTTATTCCCTCCATGATCACCATGGCGCTTTTCTGAGAGTTCTCGAACATCTCTTCCATTAACTGGCTGCCGTTTAAGATCTCATCGCTTATAAGCGCGTTCGCGGCCCCCGAATCCTGAGAATCCTGGGTAAGATAAGAAACCATGACCTTGCTTAGCAGATCATAAAGCTTCGAGTTTTGCGCACCTAAACTAATACGCCAGTTCTTCAGTTTTTCAGTAACATAACCTTTATATGCTTCACTCATAAGAAGGCTTATGCTTCTTGAGCGCTTAGCTGCCTGGCGAAAACCAAATTTCAAACGAGCCTTATCTTTAAACGAGAGTTCCTCTCCCTCTACATATCTATTTAAGAGATCAAGTAATTCTCCAGCCCTATTATCATACCTTCTTTCCTCTTTCCACATTACCCTTAAATCACTCTTGTATTTGTTTTTAATATAGCCAAAATCTTCTTCAACTTCTTTCTGGTCCACATATAATATCCTGGTAGCTTTAAATTTTTCACCTCTGGGAGAACGGCCCCTGAACTGGACGACAAGGCCCTCGTGCATACCATTTGTCAACGCATGGACGTCAAAGTTTCCCTGATAATTTACGCCATACATACCCGCTTCATTCGTTATTATTATGGCTCCTAACTTATTTTCAGCCGCTTCAGAAGCTATTGTATTAATTTTCCCTTCTTCGCTGAGCGTGGATTCTTCTTTTATTATGCTATCTATCTCAGCATCACTCAAGCCTTCTAATTTTAATTTCCTCCTGAGCTTTTCTTTTACTTCATCATTTATATCAGGATCAATGCTTCCGAATATAGCGCCGCCTCCCTGGTCCTTTCTGTATTTCCAGGAAATATATATATTGTTCACTAAGGTATCAATGAAATTATAATTTCTGGAGTCCATTTGTACTAAAAGATCTTTTTCTTTGGTATTTTCATTTTCCGCCAATTCTTTTATCCTGTAACTTATGCCATTAAACCCCTCCAAAAATTCAATATTTAAAAGGTCAAGAACAGAGCTTTTTATATCAATGACATCCAGGCCTATTATAGCTTTTATATTGATCGCGGCATCCATGGCTGTAGCGGAAGCGCCTGCTATATGGACTTCAGGATTCAGGTTGAATATCTCGCGCATGCTGGCTTGTATGGAAGTTTCACTCAGGGTGATATTCTGCCAATCTATCTTCTGAGGTTTTAATTTATCCTCCTGCATGGAATTGAGCGCGGGGTTTTCCAGGATAAGGGCGACTGCCACATTGTAATTAGAGTCCGAGAAATTGCTCCTAGTTTTTATCTTTCCATCTCCTACAGGAGATACTTTCCCGTCTTTAACCTCATAACTGACCGATTTCGTATCTGTCATGGCTCTTAGACAGGAGACAAGCTGTCCCGTGGTGAATACGGGTTTACCTTCACTATCAAGTTGACTGTCAAGAAGAAGCGCCATTTTGCGGTTGTAATAAAGTTTTCCCGTATGTTTATCTATCGCAAAAGCAGCTGTATTATTATCTTTTTTAAGTTCATCCACGGAAAGCTGCTTTATTGTTCCGTCTTTATAATGGCTGTTTATAAAATTCAAAAGCTGAGTGATTTTCTCTTTATGTTCTTTTTTAACAGGTTCCCCCTCAGAAGCCTGTATAAAGCTATCTTCCCCGAGCAGAAGCTTATCTATTTCATCAAACCTGAGGTTATTCTGTGATTTAAGGGCAGCTAACAAGGCATCATTACCGGTAAGGTAAATATCATTCTGTATATGACCTATGTATTTATCTATGACCACTATTGTATTAGAAGAATTAAGCGCGTCAATGAGTTCTTTTTTAGCGTTTTGGTCTCCGTCCTTCCATTTATCATAAAGCTCGGAACCATTTACCATCTTAAGGCCGCCGGCTAAACTTAAGGCATTGTAATCGACTTTAGCTCCGCCCAGGCCTTTTTTATCAGAATTAGTCATTTTGCTTACAGCTTCTTTGCTCTCAAGAACAAGCACTGACCTTAATTTATTACCCATCTTAAGATACTGGGCTATTTGGTCCATTATCCATACAAATGTCTTGCCACCGCCTGTTTCAAGCGCTGCCACTTTGCCTTTTTGGAGAGCATCTTCAAGCATCTTAAACTGATCTTCTGTCTTGCCTGTTGCTATGGCATTCTCGCCCCAGGTAAGCATCACATAGAAGGCCTCTGAAAAAGCTATTGCCTCGTTCTTTGCGACCTCTCCGGGTTTAAACCCGAATTTCTCAAGTATATAACCTATCTCTATCCCGGCGGCTTCCCTGCTGTCCATATTCTGCAGGATCCTTACTGATTCTGAAATTTCTTTTGATTTTTTAAAGATGCCTATATACTTTTCCCTTAATTTTTTTATCTCTTCCCTTTCGGCAGCTGTCAGGCTCCTGACAACAAGAGATACCTTGTCTATCTGTTCTTCGCCGGCAATATCTAACCTGGTATTCACCTGTTCGACCAGGCTGTTCCTGTTGACGGAATTGCGCTGGTCACTGTTTATGATACCGCTATCCACTCCAAGAATACCGGCTATATCTCTCATCTCTTCTGAGGTAAGTTTTCCTTCTGAATAAAAACCGGATATGGCGGTTTTCAGATAATTTATTGTAAAATTAAGCTTTTTGGCAGCCAACATCCCTTTAATGGTTAACAGTATTTTCTCAGTGGTTTCCTTATCAGCCTTCTCTAATTTAACGCCCGCTTCCTTGGTCAAGCCAGCCCTATTGCCAGTCTGGCGCTGGTCACTGCCTATGATGTCACTATCCACTCCGAGGATACCGGCTATCTCTCTCATTTCTTCCGAACTGATCTTTCCCTGTAAGTAAAGGTCAGTTATTATATTTTTCAAATTCACCCTTGTGCGCTCGACGTTTATCCCCGTGATTTTTATACCCAAGTTTTCAGCGAGATGCGTAAGAGTTATTCCGTATTCCGTCGCAAGTGCCCTTAAAGTAATCGCTCCTATATCACCCTCACTGCTGATATTGAACTTTTCCTTAAAATAAGCAACTGATATGCCCAATCCCTTACATACTGATTTTACAGAATCTATATCAAAGATGGTAAATTCAGAATATTTATAACCCATTTCCTTTGCGAGCACCTTCGGCGCTTTCCCTAATATAAGAGCTGTATTGCCCACGGTCAACCCCATTACATCAGCCGCGGCAAGAATACTGTCCAGCGCTAATATTTCCTGAACATCCGCGAGCGTGCTATCACCCGTAAGGTTGTCTATATTGTTTATATTCTTATTGATATTTTTTGTCTCTATGCCATTCTCCGACATCTCCAGGGCATTATTTTTTAAATCTTTTTTATAGGTTTCAACGCTAACTCCAAGCACATCCGCGGCTGCCTGAAGGGTAATATCTTCATGGCTCTCTGTAATTATGTTACCGGATCCTCCTGTCCCGCTAAAACCCATTGTTGTAAGATTCATCTTGGAAATAGCTGTTGAATAATTAACGCGCGGAGTCTTGCCTAATAAGATATCTCCAAACTCCACAAAAAACTCTCCTGACTGGGTTCCATTAATACCGACGATAGCGCCTATAACAGGTTCCCATATGACTTCCTCGAAAAATCCTCTTATGCTTTGCTTGACAGAATTACTGGCTAAAAAGTCTTTTATCCATAACGCGCTTTTCGCTATACCGTTTCCGATAGCCTTAAAAGACGAAATAATGACTCTCGGAGTAAAGGTCATCCATATACGAAAAGCCGCCCTCTGTATAATAGCGGCTCCTGTAGATACAGGCGTAAGTAAAGTCGTCATTGCCACAATAGATGATTCGCTTATTCCTCCGGCAACAGAGGAAGCTACCATTCTTCTTCCCATAGCAAGTCTGGCACTTAATGCGTTTATTACAGGGGCTACTGCTGAAAAAACACCTACAAACGCCCATGTGATAGGCTGTGATGCCTGCTGCATTATCGCGCTTATAACAGAGCCATTGGCTATGCCAACACCCATTTCTACTATACTTTTCAGCACCCTAACCCCAAGGCCTCCGCGAGCGTTAACTGCCCATCTAGATAGGTTTTTCATGCCCTTATCGCCCGCTAACAGATTAACAATCTTGCCGGCAGCATGCAGTTCTATTGTTAAAACTACTACTATATTATAAGCCATGCTTGTTATCCTCGTTACAGCCGCTACCATAAACTTAGCTATTTTGGCTCCGGCTGTAAATGTCTTGGCTATATATTGACCCAAATCCGCCGCAACCAAAGTAACATTTTTTACCGCAAACGCCGTCGCCCCCCATCCTCCGGCTGTAACAGCTATCAAGGCTACATCTATAGCGATCTCTGCCGCTGTCAAAAGAAAACCAACGGTAACAGCCTTGCCTCCTATTACAAAAGCTGCTTTTCCCTCTTCCTTATAAAGGCTGTCAACGCCCACCCAGGAACTAGTAAGCATATTCTTCCATGAAGAACCGAATCCCATTGCAGTAGCCGCAAAAGGATTAAGCGCCAGGGCCTTTTGTCCAAAATTATAAATAAGGCTTGATACGAATTTCCCCATCCTGTAAAAAGAAGAGGCTGTAGTGCTTGTCCAGTTAAGATTCGTAACTATGCCTGTATTAAAATCAAATCTATCTTTTGCTGTTATGACATCTTTATATCCTCTTGTCGTAGCAGCCGCACGGCCCATTATCAACGCGTCCGCTACATAGTGATACCAGTATTTTTCCAATCCAAATATTTTTATACTTCCTATTTCGTTAATTTCCGCGGAATAATCTCCAAGTGGTTTGCCTGTCTTTGAATCAAAGGCTTCGTACAATCTTGTCCCTGGTTTTCTCCTGAATTCAGCCCTCGTTACCTTACCCATGCCGCCGGCTATATTTGTTTCATATAATTCTACTATGCCGGATTTTATATAAACGGATTCTGTATTACGCGCCCTATCAATATCTACATTAACAACCTTATCCTCATAGGAATATATAACATTAACTGTTTCTGTCTTTGATTTATCCGGGGCATAAGCGATAAGCGTTATTCTCTTTTCGCCTTCTTCCTTAAAGCCTCCCGTAAGAGCCTTTATTTTTTCTTCCCCTTTAGCCACCTGCTGTGGATATTTTTCTTTTATTTCTTTCTTTATACTTGCCCATTCTTCGGGTGAAGCTTTTTCCCTGTCTACTTCCTGCTTAAAGAAAACTGATGAGGACACATCAAGCACATTTGTCAATCCAGGTGAGTTAAGTTTAAAATCTGAATTTAAGAGCGCAGTGCCGGCAATGGAAGAATGAAGCATCGTTTCTTCTCTGCTCGCTCCTCTTATCTGCAACATAGCAAATATCTCAGTATTGGCAGCGGAACCGGTATTAGAGCCTTCGGGTTTCTTAAGGCTGGGATTTACCATAATGACACTTTTAGCTTCATTATCAACAAGCATTTTTATGAACCCGGCAGATGTCAATGAGTCGAGTTTCATACTGTCAGAAGCAACCTCTTTCCTAAGATCTATCCACTCCGTGACAATCTTTTGCTCTTCAGATGTAACAGGCTTTAATTCAGTGTCGGGTTTTTTCGCCACGCCGGTCGAAGAACTCGAGATCATTCCTGATCCACTGCTACTAGTCCATACGCGGGTAGTCAACAGGTAATCACTGGTTACTGATCCGAAGCCGGCTTTTCGTTTTTTGAAACGGTCGTTCTCTTCTATGTAACGATCCTCCCTCTTATTATTCGCCTCTTTCATTGTTGGCATGATCTTCTTTACCGCGTCTTTAAACTCAGGATTATCAGCCAATGCTTTTTCGTCCGTAAGCGTAATATTAAAATATCTGCTATTGTCTTCTTTTGTCCCTATCTCTATGCCTATAGCCTTTTGCTTTTTAAATTCTACGATCTGGTCCAGGAATTCACGGCTGTCATTGCCATAAAAAACTGTCAGAAATATATTGGCCTCTCCTCCTAAAGGCAATATAAAAGGAAATACCATGGATGCGTTATCATTATCCTCGAATGACCATGTCTCCCCGAGAGGAATAGAGTAATTATTCCCTCCGTTTTTCGCGTTTTCATACAAAGATATAACACTGCTTATAAATTCCAAATTGGATATTTTTTCTCCATTAACAGATAATTCCTCCAGCCTGGAACTATACTCTTTCCATTTATCTACAGAGGCCGCAAAGGCAAATTCTCCTGCTTCTGTTGTGTAGACTTCTACGGATTCTTTAGTATAGCCATGCCATGCTTCCAATGTCTTGATTTTTCTGTATTCTGAACTATTATATTCCGTCTTAACTACTCCATTGGATATCAAAGCATAAGGAGATGATATTGATTTATATAATAAATCTCCCGAACCTACTGTATATTTAAATGCCTGAGCCTTGTTCTGGCTTTCCAAATAACCTAACTTGATAGTCCAATTGCCTTTAGGATCCTGAGTAAGCGAAGCCCATTTTAACGTACATCCGCCTTTGTAATTAACCGTGGTATTTTCAACTGTTACAGAAGAACTGAGTATGTCCTTTTTAGCATTAACCTTAGCCGCTACTTCCTTGCCGTCTATATAAAGATTTTTTATAACGATCTCTTCTGTAAGCGAATAATCATTTTTCTTATTGCCATTTTTATCTATTATCTCGGAAATAGGTGTTTTTATGTACACCTCTCCGTTCTTTTCTACATATTCATATGTCCTGTGTAGATACACGTCTCCCTTATTTATTACCAATTCCGTTATGCGCCCGCCTTTGGCCTTTATCATTTCCATTTTATCAACGGTATATGCTGTTCCGTCATTAAGCTCTGTGTATAAAAAGCCTTCTTTTTCCTGCCTTACCACTGTCCAGCTCGCGTCTGTAAAAGTCTTGAGAGTAGCTTTGCTATCTCCGGGAACAACAATAAAATTATCAAATTCACCGTTTTCTGCCACTGTTATGGTCTGGCCTTCCATAAACCAGTGGAAGAGTCCGTTTAATATCTTATGGTTTCCTTCTACCAATATATAACCGTCTTTTTTGCTTATCTTATTTACCGTGACTTTTGAACCAACGCTAGCCCTGGGAATATTGATACTTGACCTTTCATCCTTTTTAACCTTAGACTTGTCTTCCTCTTTCTGCTCAGGAAGGAACTTATAAGGTTGAATAGTCTGGCCTTTATATGTGCCTTTTGCCAGCATATAACTGAATTTCCCTTCCTCAGATATGTCCGATAAATACAACTGGGCATTCGAGAGAGAGCCTGACAGGGATTTTACAGCAGGGCCTCCTATGGGGGACATTTCTCCCTCAAGGGCTATATCCATGCTCATTGACACGCCTGATACCTGCTCAAGGCTCAGGTCATTTTTCAATATAAAATTATTATTTATGTCATTCTGCGTAAATTCAAAACCAGTCAATACCCCGGCATTCTCTGCCTCCTGGTCAGGGATATCTCTTGTTATGAAATTACCTTTATAAGCTTTGAAATCTACCCTTTTAAGGAATTCCGCAGTGGGAACAAGGTTGCCTTTCTTGTCCTTTATAAAAAGGGCATTACCTTTATTATCCGTTATGGAATGCACACCCTGCTCATCAAAAGAATACTTCAAATAGTTCTTATACCTATCATCAATTTTAGCATCCTTAGCCACAGCATTGTCCCTGTTTACAGTAATCGTAAGATTAACCGTAGTTTCTTTTCCGGATGAATCATTGACCTTGCCAAATAAAATAGATGGCGTCTCAACAACATACTCTGCTTTTAAATCAGCATCGTTAAGCGGCACATAAGTAAAACTGCCCTTATCGCCTATAATAACCCTGGTTTCCTGTAAATATTTATTCTGGTTAAAAGATACCCCTTGTTTGAACGTAAGATCGGCATTCCTGCCAAATGGTTCAAAGCTCAGTGCGCCTGCCTTGGCATCCTTTACTATATATCCGCCGCCTTTTCCATTAATATCTATAGCAGAACAGTTAAGCAGATATTCTGCTTCCCCTGAAATATGCTCCAGTAAAGTTACTTTGCTTCCTCCTACATCAGCAAGCTTATTATCTCCCGGAGTTCCTTCCTGTTTAACATATTTCACATTACCTGCTATGGCAACGGGAACTATCTCGTCATTTATCCTGGCATAATAAAGGACACCTTCATATTTTTTACCCTTGTATTCGCTCACTACCTTAAAGCCTACGGCCTTATCATAATCATGCTCCGAACCTTTTATTTTAACGATCCTCTCATAAGTTTGGCCGTCAGCCGTAATAGCCTCGCTGGAAGTGACTGTGTCAAAACCATCCTTGATCTTATCCGATGAAAAGCCTTGTTCTGCAAATTCCACAGCCAAATTGTTAACGGGAATATCAGGTGTCTTCTCTTCAGTATCATATATATAAGAAGAGCCTTTAGAATCTATAATCTTTACTATGCTTTCCTTTATGGCCCCATCTTCTTTGTAAACTCCTCTATTTACTACGTAAAAGCTGAACTCTTTCTTGTCTTTATCAAAAACAGGGTATATGGAATATTTGCCAGGATTATCAAGTGTGGTGAATTTATCGGAATTAACCAAAAGACCCGTACCGCTAATGCTAAATTCGAGTTTTCTGGAATCGTCAAATTGCACACCTATTCCTTCTTTATAATCACCAAATTCAAGTACAGTCTTATCGCCTTCTATGACCCTGACAACCTTGTTTGTTTCTTTATTATAGTAGTATTTCTGATTATTTGACGTGTCTATGAGTTCTATGTTGTCTTCGTTAGGTCGTGCTGCCATTATGGCATCGCGATTTACCAGTATATTGCCCTCGGCGCCTGCTTTGACGATGGAGTATCTTACGCCTTCCTGAGACATTGAGGATAATTTTTCATCTTCAGACATGATAACAAGCGCCTGAGAAACGCCTTTATCGTTTTCAACCTTTACAATCGCTACTCTATATGCTGTATTCCCTTTATAACCTAAAGTAGACTCGAGCGTCATTCCTTCTCCTATGCGAACTCCTTTATCATAAGAGAACTTACTATAAGATACTCCTTCCTTTGCTCCTAGATCCAACCCATCAGCAGTATAAGCAATTATTATCTTGTCACCCGTAACCGCTTTATCAAAACCGATAGAACCTTCTTTAGGCAAGATCCTTTCACCTTTGACGATCTTGGCCTCGACTTTTCCGCCTAAGCTCAAATCTTTATCCAGGCTAATTACCAGGCCACCCGTAAACTCAATACCCATGGTCCCGTCTGCCAGTTTATAATTCCTGATATCCCCATAATCTCCCCTTGCCAAGTACGGAATCTGCATCCATCCGCGCACCGCTTCAACATATTCTTTAACCCCTTCATCTGTCATCAGGTCTTTTTTCCTGAAGGATTTAATCTTAGAATC
>JAHIUV010000008.1 GCA_018817035.1 Candidatus Omnitrophota bacterium
ATGTATTTCCATTGAAGCGAAAAAGACCCTTATAATAGACAAGAAAGAAACTATTGATATCGCCAATAGATCAGGAATAGGAATAATAGCTTCATAATGTGGGGCAATTAAAATGCCGAAAAAAAAGCAGGACAAAATCAAAAATACCATAAGCGCTCTTACTAAGATATCAAAAGCCATATCAAGTGATCTTTATTTAGAAGATATCTTGAAATTAATAGTAACAGTGACGGCGGAGGTCATGAATTCCAGAATATGCACTCTTATGCTTCTGGATGACAAAAAACAGAGTGTAAGCATAAGGGCGACCCAGAGCATAAGCGAAGAATATATAAAAAAGGAGCCTTTAAGGAAAAGCGAAGGCGTTGTGTGGAAAGTTATTGAGACAAATAAACCTGTTGTCGTGCCCAATGTACTGAAAGACCCTAGGTATAAATACAAGGATATCGCGGAAAAAGAAGGCCTTGCGTCGTTACTATGCGTGCCGTTGGCGGTCAAGAACAGGGTCATAGGTGTTTTGAATTGTTACACATCAAAACCTCATAAGTTCTCAAAGACAGAAATAAACGTCCTTACAAGCGTCGCTAACCAGGCTGCTATCGCCATAGAGAATACGGAACTTATGGTAATGACCAAGGTAATACAAGAAGAGTTAGAAACGCGCAAGGCTACGGAAAGAGCAAAGGGAATTTTGATGAGAGTGGAAGGGTTGACCGAAGAAGAGGCTTTTAGGAAGATACAGAAGTACAGCATGGATCATCGTAAACCCATGAAGGAAGTCGCGGAGGCCATAGTCATGATGCGCGACATGCGGAGTTAAGAATTTACGAAAAGAGCTAATGACTGAAAGGAATAAAGCGTGAAGCGTAAATTATCTTATAAGGGCTTACAGGAGGGTATCCGAACATTAAAGACACCTAAAATAGATGTGTGGAGAAATCAATACGCGGATAAGGATTATGTCATAACCCTTGAGAATCCTGAATTTACCTGTGTCTGTCCAAAGACAGGACTTCCTGATTTTGCCAATATTAATATTCAGTATAAACCTGATAAGTGGTGTATTGAGCTGAAGTCATTTAAACTATACATGTTATTTTATAGGAACATAGGGATATTCCATGAGCATGTGATCAATAAGATCCTTGATGATTTTGTAGCGGCGTGTAAACCGAGATGTGTCAATATCAAAGGTGAGTTTAATATAAGGGGCGGAGTAAAAACCACGGTTATCACCGAGTATAAAAGGAGCTAGGTATGGCAGCCACCACAAAAAAAGATGTCTTAAAATTAGTCAAGCAACACGACATTAAGTTTATAAAACTCTGGTTTACGGATGTCCTGGGCTTTCAAAAGGGTATTTCCATCACAAGGCGCGAACTTGAAAAAGCTCTGGAAGACGGTATGGGGTTTGACGGTTCGTCTATCGAAGGGTTTGCCCGCATAGAAGAAAGCGATATGGTGGCTATGCCTGATGTCTCGACATTCCGGTTGATACCGTGGAGGACCGACGCGGATGGGCTTTCCGCCAGGATGTTCTGCGATATTATAAACCCGAACGGCAAGCCTTTTGAGGGAGACCCAAGGTATGTATTTAAGAAAAATTTAAAAAAGGCAAAAGACCTCGGCTTTACTTATTATATAGGCCCGGAATTGGAATATTTTTATTTTGAAAACCCTAAGAATACCATAATACTTGATAGGGCCGGTTATTTTGACCTTACGCCCCTTGATGTGGCACAGGACCTAAGGCGCGAAACAGTGATCATGCTTGAAAAAATGGGAGTAGAGGTGGAGTATTCACACCATGAGGTCGCAACGTCTCAGCATGAGATAGACTTAAAGTATTGTGAAGCGCTTAACATGGCGGATAAGGTCATGACTTACCGTATGGTCGTAAAAGAGGTCGCGAGACAACACGGAAAATACGCGACATTTATGCCGAAGCCTATGTATGGGGTAAACGGGAGTGGGATGCACGTGCATCAGTCGCTTTTTAAAGGTTCTAAAAACGCTTTTTTTAGCAAGACTGATAAGTCTCATCTTTCGGATATGGCCAAGCATTTTATAGCCGGCATATTGAAGCATGTGCCTGAGATCACAGCGGTGACGAACCAATGGGTCAATTCTTATAAAAGATTAATCCCTGGTTACGAGGCCCCTGTCTATGTATGCTGGGCGCAGATGAACCGTTCCGCTCTTGTGAGGGTACCCATGTATAAGCCCGGCAAGGAAAACGCGACCAGGATAGAGCTTCGCTCCCCTGACCCGGCGGCAAATCCATATCTTGCCTTTTCTGTAATGCTCGCGGCAGGACTTGACGGCATCAAGAAAAAATCCAAGCTTCCTAAAGCATCAGAGGACAATATTTACGAAATGACAGAGAAAGGGCGGGAAGAAGCAGGCATAGAGTCCCTGCCTGAGGATCTATACGAGGCGATCAAGCTTACGGAAAAAAGCGCTCTTGTAAAAGAAGCGCTTGGCGATAAATTATTTGAATATTTTATCCGCAATAAATATATGGAGTGGGACGAATATAAGGCCCAGGTGTCGAAGTACGAGATAGACAAATACCTGCCCATACTCTAACTTCACGTTTTTTATCAATATGCGCAAGATCAGTATTGTACTTTTTTTAATATTTTTATCATTGTTGGCGTATGCTGTTGTAAGTATTGCGCCTTATGGCCGCGCTGTCGAAATTTCTGCCGGCATGGAGAAAGAGCCCGACACCCTCGTTTTTAAAAGCGGAGAGACCCTTACGTATAGGGTCAGCTATAAGGGCCTTAGGATAGGCAAGTCCGTACTGACGTTCAACGGAGAAAAAGACCTGGGCGGAGAAAAAGTATATCACATTACTTTTTCTACCAGAGTCCCTTCGCTTAAAGACACTGAGGAAATTTATGCGGATAAAGTTACCTGGCTGCCTTTAGAGGTGCATAGGAATATAAAGAAGAAAGTCGGTTTTAATGACAGTATAGTTGAAAAATATGATCAGAAAAAGTTCAGGATAGATATAAAACAAAAAAGCAAACTTCGCTCAAAGGATTTTTCCATAGAAAAAGACGCGCCTATCCATAATGCCATACTCTTACCTTATTACTATCGTTCGAAAGAAAGTTTCAGTGAGAGCGAAAAATTAAAAATTAATCTGCCTACCATGGATTTTGAGGTCATGTTCGATGGGGTGGAGACTGTAAGAACTCCGCTCGGAGAATACAAGGCATATGTTTTCACGAGCGACCCGCCTAAATTTAAACTATGGCTCAGCGCTGACGAGCGGCGCATACCCCTAAAGATAAAAAACCCGGATGCCCTGGGTTATTCCCTTATAATAGAAGATATCAATTAATGGATGTTGTTAAAATTCCGCGAAGTTTTGTAATTCAAAATAGCACTTGACCTTTTTCCCTAATGCTATACACTTATTAATAAATGTATAGGAATAGGAGATGCCTATGAGCGGCAAAGAAATGGACCTTATGAGTTTTTTTAAGAAAAGGGGAGGCCTTGCGGGCTATTCGGAGATTCTTAAAGCCGGTTTTGATAAGGTTCTTATTAAGAGCGTCCTAAACTCCGGCCGGATTCAAAAAATAGACAGAGCTCTCTATAGACTTTCTGACGGTTCCAGTCTTTCGAATCCGGATCTTGTGGCTATTTCGATCAAGGTTCCTAAAGGCATAATCTGTCTACTTTCCGCGCTTGCTTTTCATGAGGCTACGAATGAGGTTCCCAGATATGTAGATGTAGCAATTCTACGGGGAACTCATGCCAATAAGATCAAATATCCACCGGTAAGGTTTTACAGGTTTTCAGATAAAACATGGAAGGCCGGAATCGAAGAACATAGAATAGAAGGCCATAATGTCAGAATTTATAGTCTTTCTAAGGCAATAGTCGATTGCTTCAAATTCCGGAATAAAATAGGTATTGACGTCGCAAGAAGCGCCCTTAAAGTTGCTGTCATGGAAAAAGGCATAAAGCCGAAAGATATTATGCAGTATGCCAAGATTTGCCGTGTAGGTAATATCATAAAGCCGATAGTAGAGGCTATAATATGAAAATAAAGAAATAAAAATCAAACGGTAAATTTTATTTGATATCAAAGGCTTGACAAATATACCAAATATGGTATACTTTAATTGGAGAAGATAATGGTGAAAAAGTTGGATTTTATTGGCTCTTCGCGAAAAGATATTAGAGCGTTTCCCGAAGAGGTAAAGGATGACATAGGATATGCATTTTTTGAGACCCAGGAAGGTAAAAAGCCTACAAGTGCCAAGCCGTTAAAAGGCTTCGGTGGAGCCGGAGTATTAGAGATTATTGAAGATTTTTCTGGAGATACTTATCGCGCAGTTTACACTGTAAGTTTTAAGAAAGTAATATATGTTTTACACTGTTTTCAAAAGAAATCAAAACACGGAATTAAAACTTCGCAACGGGATATTGATTTAATTAAAAAACGATTGAAAGCAGCAAAAGAAGATTATAAAACAAATTACGAGTGAGGTGAATTGATTATGAGAACAAAAGAAAAAGTTCACAGAGGAAGTGGAAGTATATTTGCAGACATAGGAACTGTTTATCCTGAAAGAACCTTGGCTAGGGCACAGATAATGTCTGGCATAGCTGAGATTATCAAAAAACGAAATCTTACACAGAAAGAGGCTTCAGAGTTACTTGATATTCCCCAATCAAAGATATCTTGCCTCGTAAATGGTAAACTCAGCATGTTTTCCCTGGATCATCTCTTAATGTTGTTAAATAAATTAGGTAGGGATGTAGAGATTATTATAAAACCAAAAATAAAAGAAGAAAAAGTTGCTTCAACACATGTTTTAGTTGTTGCCTAAAAAGCTGTGAGAGGATCATATATGCAATATTCACTCACTTAAACAACTCTTGGAAGGAACGCCCTATAAAGAATTTTACACAATTTAGTTGACGTAACCATATTAAGAGCCATATTAAAATTTGGCGAAGTTTTTTCTTGACTAAATACCCGGTTTGAATGATAATAGAAAAATAGAACAAAGGCGTTCTCGCGAGGCGAAGAATGCCTTTTTTATTTTGACAATTGGTGCACAAAAATTGTGCAGACTTGATAAGGAGAAAATAAGATGCAGAAGAAAATAAAAGCCTTCATGGAAGATGTTATAAAAAAGAATCCCGGAGAAACTGAATTTCACCAGGCAGTCCAGGAAGTAGTAGAGTCAGTAATGCCTTTAATAGAAGAAACACCAAGGTATAAAGATTCCAAGATACTGGAAAGAATGATCGAGCCTGAGAGAGTGATAATGTTCCGCGTTCCCTGGCAGGACGATAAAGGGGAAATACAGGTAAACAGGGGTTACAGGATAGAAATGAACAGCGCCCTGGGACCTTATAAAGGCGGACTAAGGCTTCACCCGAGCGTTAATCTTGGTATTTTAAAATTCCTGGCATTTGAACAGGTATTCAAGAATAGTTTGACCACGCTCCCTATGGGCGGAGGAAAAGGCGGTTCTAACTTTGACCCAAAAGGAAAGTCAGACAGTGAGGTAATGAGATTTTGCCAGAGTTTTATGACAGAGCTGCAGCGTCATATAGGGCCTGATACAGACGTTCCTGCCGGAGATATAGGAGTTGGCGGGAGGGAAATAGGTTTTATGTTTGGCCAATACAAGAGGCTGCGCAACGAATTTACCGGAGTGTTGACGGGAAAGGCGCTTGGCTGGGGCGGAAGCCTGATAAGGCCCGAGGCTACCGGCTATGGCTGTGTTTATTTCGCGGAAGAAATGCTTAAAGCGAATGGCGGGTCTTTTAAGGACAAGATTTGCGCTGTTTCAGGTTCGGGTAACGTCGCGCAGTATACCGTCGAGAAATTACTGCAGTTGGGCGCGAAACCGGTCACGCTTTCGGATTCAAGCGGTTATATCTATGACCCGGATGGGATAAGCGAACAAAAATTACAGTTTGTTATAGAGCTTAAGAATATAAAACGCGGAAGGATAAAAGAATATGCCGCGAAATATAATTGTAAATATAATGAAGGCAAATGGCCTTGGGAAGTAAAGTGTGACTGCGCGTTTCCGTCAGCCACTCAGAACGAGATCCACGAGTCTGACGCTAAGCAACTTGTCAAGAACGGTTGCATGCTTGTGGCTGAAGGCGCGAATATGCCTACTTTACCAGAGGCTATAAAAGTATTTCAGGACGCCAAGATCTTGTATGCTCCGGGCAAGGCATCAAATGCCGGCGGAGTAGCTACAAGCGGCCTTGAAATGTCACAGAACAGCCTTAGGTTATCATGGAGTAGGGAAGAGGTAGATAATAAATTACATGATATCATGATCAAGATCCATGAAGCATGCGTGCAGTATGGCAAAAAAGGCAAATTTGTTGATTATGTCAAAGGCGCTAACATAGCGGGTTTTGTCAAAGTTGCCGACGCTATGCTGGATCAGGGCCTGGTATAAAGTTTAAGAAAAATTACAAAATGCATTTGTTCAAAGTGAGATCTTTAAAAGGGGTGTTTTAAAAAAAACACCCCTTTTCACTTTTTTTACGGGGAGGTCGGATCGTGCCGAAAATAAAGGACATCGATAAGGTTCTGATAATAGGTTCAGGCCCTATAGTTATAGGCCAAGCATGCGAGTTTGACTATTCAGGTACGCAGGCCTGCAAGGCATTGCGCGCGGCAGGGTATAAGATAGTGTTGGTTAACTCTAATCCCGCCACGATCATGACGGATCCTGGCATGGCTGATATTACCTACATAGAACCGCTTAATGTGGAAAGGCTTACCGCTATTATTGAGAAGGAAAGGCCTGACGCTCTCTTGCCGAACCTGGGAGGCCAGACAGGGCTTAATCTTTCTTCAGAATTAGCGAAAAAAGGTGTCCTTGAAAAATTCGGATGCAGAATAATCGGTATCCAGGCTGATGCTATTGAACGAGGAGAAGACAGACTTGCTTTTAAACAGACAATGGAAAAACTGAATATACCCATGCCTAAAAGCGAATTGGCGTATACTGTCGAGGATGCCAAAAAAATAGCGCATGACCTGGGTTATCCCGTGATCATAAGGCCCGCGTATACTATGGGAGGGACGGGCGGCGGAGCGGTATTTAACGACGAAGAGCTTGAAACAGTGGCGGCGCGCGGCATATCGGTAAGCCTCATAGGACAGATATTGGTGGAAGAGTCTGTCCTTGGATGGGAAGAACTCGAGCTTGAAGTGGTAAGGGACGCGGATTCCAACAAGATAACGGTATGTTTCATAGAGAATATCGATCCAATGGGTGTCCATACAGGGGATTCTTTTTGCGCTGCCCCGATGCTGACAGTAGAGAAAGAGATCCAGGAAAAACTTCAGGAATATTCCTACAGGATAGTCGATGCCATAGGCGTTATCGGAGGAACAAACGTCCAGTTTGCCAGAAAACCCAAAGACGACAGGATAGTGGTCATAGAGATAAACCCAAGGACATCGCGTTCATCCGCGCTCGCGTCCAAGGCAACAGGGTTTCCTATAGCGTATGTATCAGCCAGGCTTGCCGGCGGAGACCTCCTGAAAGATATCCCGTACTGGCGTGATGGGACCCTGGATAAATATACTCCTTCCGGAGATTATGTCGTCATAAAGTTTTCCCGCTGGGCTTTTGAGAAATTTAAAGGGATCAAGGACCAGCTTGGCACGCAGATGAGGGCGGTCGGAGAAGTAATGAGCATAGGAAAGACTTACAAAGAGGCTTTTCAGAAAGCGATAAGAAGCCTTGAGAGAGACCGCTATGGATTAGGCTTTGCCAAGAATTTTAATAAACTTACGCTGGAAGAACTGTTAAAACTTCTCGCGTATCCTACTTCAGAACGCCAGTTTATCATGTATGAGGCTTTAAGAAAAGGCGCTTCCGTTGAGGAGCTGTACGATAAAACGCGTATTCACAGGTATTTTATAACCCAGATGAAAGAACTGGTCGAACTCGAAGAGGAGATATTGAAGCATAAAGGCGGAAAGATGCCTGATGACCTTTTGATCAAGGCCAAAGAAAATGGTTTTTCGGATAAGTATCTTGGCCAGATATTAGGCATTAAGGAAAAAGAGATAAGAGAGAAGCGCGTAAAGTTAGGCAAGACAGAAGCCTGGCACGCCGTGCCTGTCAGCGGCGCTGACGCGGCTTATTATTATTCTACTTACAGGGCCGCTGATAAGGTCAGTGTTTCGCCTAATAAAAAGATAATGATACTCGGCGGCGGGCCCAACAGGATCGGTCAGGGCATAGAGTTTGATTACTGCTGCTGCCATGCCGCGTTTGCCTTAAGGGACCTTGGCTATGAGAGCATAATGATAAATTGTAATCCTGAGACGGTCTCTACTGATTATGATACTTCGGATAAGCTTTATTTTGAGCCGCTTACCGTAGAGGATGTATTGAGTATTTATAATAAAGAGAAGCCGGAGGGGGTTATCGTACAATTTGGCGGTCAGACCCCTTTAAATATAGCTAAAGAGCTCGAAGACTCCGGAGTAAAAATACTCGGGACCTCGGTTGAGAGTATAGACCTTGCTGAGGACAGGGAAAGATTTGCCAAGGTGATGAAAAAACTTAGTATCCCCCAGCCTGACAGTGGCATGGCAAGCACTCTTGAGGAAGCGCTGAAGATAGCCGAGAGAATAGGCTACCCTCTTATAGTGAGGCCGTCGTATGTTTTGGGCGGCAGGGCAATGGAAATAGTCTATGACGAGGAAATGCTTACGGATTATATAAAGGCAGCGGTCGATGTGTCGCCCGACAGGCCTATCCTGATAGACAGGTTTTTAGAAGATGCTATTGAGGCTGAAGCTGATGCTATTTCCGACGGAAAAGACGTATATATCCCGTCTATAATGGAGCACATAGAGGAAGCCGGTATACATTCCGGAGACAGCGCTTGCGTGATCCCGCCAAAGACAATACCTAAAAAGCACATTGATACTATATATGAATATACCAAAAAGATCGCCCAGGAGTTAAAGGTCGTCGGACTTATGAACATACAATACGCGATTGCTGATGATACGGTCTATGTTCTTGAGGCCAATCCAAGAGCATCAAGGACTGTTCCTATAGTGTCAAAAGTAGCCGGCCTTTCCATGGCGAGGATAGCTACCGAACTGATGCTTGGAAAAAAAATACACGATATGAACCTGACGCAGAAAAAGTATAAACATTTCGGCGTAAAAGAGGCTGTGTTCCCGTTCTATATGTTCCAGGAGGTGGATCCTGTACTCGGGCCTGAAATGCGCTCTACCGGAGAAGTCCTTGGCCTGGCGGATTCCGCGGGATTGGCGTATTTTAAATCTCAGGAGGCAGTTGGGCTGAAACTTCCCATCGAAGGCACGGTTCTTGTAACAATAGCTGATAAAGACAAAAAAAAGAACATTGTCGACGCCGCGAAGCGCCTGAAAGAAATGGGATTCAGGATATACGCTACGGAAGGAACACAAAAATTCCTGGATAAACATGGGGTAGCGACAGAGGCGATCAAGAAGACCCAGGAAGGCAGGCCTAACATAATAGACGCGATACGCAATAAGGAGATACAGCTTATTATCAATACGCCTGTAGGCAAACACGCGGCGCATGATGATTCATACATAAGGAAGAACGCGATAAAATATAAGATACCTTATATTACCACTCCGGCGGCGGCTGTTGCGGCAGCCGAAGGTATCAAGGCTTATCTGGAAAATAAAGGTGAGGTAAAATCCCTGCAGGAGTATCATAGCGAGATCCGATAACCCTATGCAAAAAGAGGCCCATATGTTCAAAAGAGTCGTTACGAAAAAAATCAGTTTTGATAACGAAAAATATCTTTCTGAGCAGACAAAAGAAATATTGACCCGGGTGAAGAAATTTGATAATAAACTGTATATCGAATTTGGCGGGAAAATATGCTTTGATTACCACGCCGCTAGAGTTTTACCGGGATATGACCCTAATGTCAAGATGAGGCTTCTCGAAAAGCTTAAAGATCACGCCGAGATAGTCATAAGTGTCTACGCGAAGGACATAGAGCAGGGAAGGGTCAGGGGGGATTACGGCATAACGTATGACCTCGCGACGTTAAAACTCATAGATGATTTAAAGGCCTGGAACCTGAACGTGACTTCAGTTGTTCTTACAAGATTTAATAATGAACCCACTGCCGTTAAATTCAAAAGGCGTTTGGAAAAATTAGGGCTTAAAGTCTATAAACATGTGGATATAAAAGGATACCCTCACGACGTGGAAAAGATAGTCAGCCCGCATGGTTACGGAAAGAATGAATATATAGAGACTGAAAAACCTATCGTAATAGTTACCGCTCCGGGGCCGGGCAGCGGAAAACTGGCTACATGCCTTTCACAGCTCTATCATGATCACGTGCGCGGCGTAAATTCGGGATACGCGAAATTTGAGACATTCCCGATATGGAACCTTACGCTCAATCATCCGGTGAACATCGCTTATGAGGCCGCGACAGTGGATCTGGCGGATTTTAACCTTGTGGACCCATTTCATCTGGAAAAATATAAAGAGGAAGCTATAAATTACAACCGTGATGTAGAAGCTTTTCCTATATTGAGAAGCATATTATATAAGATAATGGGTTCGAAGGGCAGTTATTATAATTCTCCTACGGATATGGGCGTAAATAGGGCTGGTTTTGGTATAATCAACGATAAAGACGCGCGGGACGCCGCGAAACAGGAAATAATACGCAGGTATTTTAGGCACAATCTTGAATTCGCGATAGGTGTAGGGACTAAAGAGGAGTTGGAGCGGGCTGAGGCCATTATGGATAAGGCCGGGGTAAAGTCTGAAGACAGGACTGTCGTTCTTCCGGCAAGAAAAGCAGCCGCGGATTGTGAGAAAAAAAATAAAGGCAATAAGGGTTATTTCTGCGGAGCGGCAATAGAACTATTCGATGGCAAAATAGTGACAGGTAAAAACTCGCCTCTTATGCACGCGGCGTCAAGTGCTGTTATAAATGCCATAAAGCATCTGGCGGGAATAGACGATAATATACACATACTCAAACCTGAGGTCATGAATGACCTGTCAAAACTAAAGAAAGAGATATTGAGCATGACATCGGAAAGCCTGACTCTTGACGAGATACTTGTGGTCCTGTCAATAAGCGCGCATACTGATATTAACGCTAAGAAAGCATTGTCGATGCTTAAGAATTTAAGCGGCTGTGAACTTCACAACACGCACCTTCCTACTCCGGGGGATGAAGCCGGTCTCAGGAGATTAGGCGTAAATTTTACGACAGACGCTATACCGTCATCAAGTTTATTTTTTAACTATTAAGGGGGTCCTGAAATGAGCGGGGTATTTGGAGCAGTATCTCAAAAAGACTGCATGGAAGATCTTTTATATGGCACTGATTATCAGACTCACCTTGGTACGGAGTACGGCGGGATAGCGGTGTTGACCGGTAAAAGGATCTACAGGCAGATACACGACGTATCGCAAAGCCAATTCAAATCCAAGTTTTACGGAGATTACAAAAAACTTGAAGGCAAATATGGCATCGGAGTCATAAGCGATTCTGACGCGCAGCCGATGTTTCTTAACGCGAAATTCGGTTCGTTCGCTATATGCATGACAGGCTTGATCGAGAATGTAAGCCAGCTTGTAAAAGAATTACATGCAAGAGGGCATTCTTTCAGTGAGACAGAGGACGGTTCCTCGAACGTCGTAGAAGTAGTGGCTAAGCTGATAAGTGAAGGCGAGGATTTTGTAAGCGGCATAGAGCATATGTTTACTAAGATCATCGGTTCCGCGAGCGTGCTTTTACTCTGTAAGGATGGCATATACGCGGCAAGGGACAGGTTTGGTTACACCTCTCTCGCTGTGGGTAAGAGAGGTAAAGACTATGCTGTCGCTTCTGAGACAAGTTCTTTTCCTAACACCGGTTTTGAAATTCACAAATTCCTTATGCCGGGGGAGATAGTGCTTTTGAATGAAGACGGGTTAAAACAGGTCAGTCCCGGACGCGACGTAAACCAGATCTGTTCATTTTTATGGATATATACGGGGTTTCCGGCATCCTCTTATGAAGGCATAAACGTGGAGGCCGTAAGGGAACGCTGCGGAGCCAGCCTGGCAAAACGCGACAAGGATATAGAGGTTGATGTGGTTTGCGGGGTCCCTGATTCAGGCACCGCGCATGCTATCGGATACGCGAAGGAATCCAAAAAACCTTACAGAAGGCCGCTTGTTAAATATACCCCAGGATATGGGAGAAGCTATACACCACCTGTCCAGGAAATAAGAGACCACGTAGCCAAGATGAAACTTATCCCTATAAGAGATATTATAGACGGTAACAGGATCGTTGTATGCGAAGATTCCATAGTGAGGGGCACGCAGCTCAAAAATTTTACTGTCCAGAAACTTTGGGATAATGGAGCTAAGGAAATACACGTAAGGCCCGCGTGCCCACCGCTTATGTTTCCCTGCAGGTTTTGTTTGTCGACGAAATCTATTAATGAATTGTCAGCCAGAAAAGCCATAAAGGCCATAGAAGGCAAGGATATAGAGGATATATCGGAATACACGGATATTTCTTCGGCAAAATACAAAAAAATGGTGGAGTGGATCAGGAAAGATATTGACGTGACCACTCTCCGTTATCAGGCTCTTGACGACATGATAAAAGCAATAGGCCTGCCACGCGAAAAACTCTGCACTTATTGCTGGAACGGCGAATGCCTGGCAAAGAATAATCTTTTATAGTAGCGTACGATAATCCGCTGATTTTTACATATTTAAGTTGTCTTACTGTTCTCGACTACCGCGCCTTCGGCGCTTCGCTCGAACAATATTCTTCGAGCGAAGTCCTGAGCTTGTCAGCCAGAGGCGCATATAATCAAAAGACAATATTCTTCGAGCGAAGTCCCGAAGTATCGGGACGAAGTCGAGAAGATATAAAGTCAGCACAGTTTATTGTGGTATTCCCGTAAGCATTGGATTGACTACTTATTCCCCATCTGTTATTATATTACCCCTATGATAAAGAATGAATATGATGTTATAGTCGTTGGAGCCGGACATGCCGGTATCGAGGCTGCTCTTGCTTCAGCCAGGATGGGCTGCGGGACTTTGCTTATTACGATGGATGTCGATAAGATAGGCTATATGTCTTGTAATCCCTCGATAGGCGGCATCGGAAAAGGCCAGCTTGTAAAAGAAATAGATGCCCTTGGAGGAGAGATGGCAAAGGCCGCGGACGCGTGTGGTATACAATTTCGCATGCTCAACAGAAGTAAAGGGCCCGCGGTATGGTCATCGAGGGCGCAAATAGACAGGGCGTTATATATAAAATACATGAAAGGCGTTACCTCGCGCTCGAAAAAACTCGACGTGCTGGAAGGCTGTGTGTCAGGTATAATAGTTAAAAACAAAGCCGCGCGCGGAGTAAAGCTCAGCGACGGAAGATCTATAAAGTCAAGAGCAGTGATCCTTACGCCGGGGACATTTTTGAACGGTGTGATACATATTGGCCTTGAGCATTTTTCCGGAGGCAGGCTGGGAGATCCAGCGTCTCTCGGACTTTCGGAAGAGCTTGGGTCTTTTGGTTTCAATATAATGAAACTCAAAACAGGCACTACCGCCCGGATCGACGGGAGGACGATAAATTTTTCAAAAATGAAAAAACAAACCGGTGATGAACCTCCTGTCCCTTTTTCTTTTTCCACAAAGACCATAAAAAGAAAACAGGCGAATTGCTATATTACCTACACAAATAAAAAGACGCATGAGATAATCCGCGCCTCACTTGATCGTTCACCTCTTTATACCGGAAAGATAAAATCTACCGGGGTCAGATATTGCCCGTCTATAGAGGACAAGATAGTAAGGTTCAGCGACAGGGACAGGCATCAGGTATTTTTAGAACCCGAAGGATTGGACACTGACCAGTATTATCCGAACGGTATATCAACAAGCCTTCCGCGTGATGTTCAGCTTGCCTTGATAAGGAGCATCTCCGGGCTTGAAAGGGCGGAGATACTGGTGCCGGGTTACGGCATAGAGTATGATTTTATAGACCCTACACAGCTCAAGCCTACGCTTGAGGCCAAGTTTATTAAAAACCTTTATAACGCCGGACAAATAAACGGGACCACAGGTTATGAGGAAGCAGCTGCCCAGGGACTTATGGCCGGGATAAACGCGGCGCTTGGCGTTAAAAATAAAGTAGCTTTTGTCCTGGACCGCTCACAGGCTTATATAGGTGTCTTGATAGACGATCTGGTAACGAAGGGCACTAACGAACCTTACAGGATGTTTACTTCTCGCGTCGAGTATAGGCTGGTGCTCAGGGAGGACAATGCCGACATAAGGCTCGGAGGAATGGGATACAAGCTTGGACTTATACCCAGGACGCGTTATAAAAAACTGCTGCTTAAGAAGAAAAAAATAGACAGGGAAATAGAAAAGATGGGGAAGATAAAAGTTTATCCCACCAATACGACAAATAACAGGTTGAAAAAATATAATATCCCGCCGGTTAACAACGTAATGAGCCTGGCGGACCTTTTGAAAAGGCCGCATATGAATTTTGGCATGCTCAGGGCTATTGATAGCCGAAAGAAGATCTTGTCCGCGGACGAGATAAAAGGAATAGAAATAGAGATAAAATACAAGGGTTTTATCGACAGGCAAAAGAGAGAAATAGAGAATTTTAAGAGGATAGAGAGCATAAAGATACCGGAAGGTTTTACTTTCGTCTCTGTCCCCGGGCTTTCAAAAGAGATAGTGGAAAAACTTTCAGTAGTGAGGCCTTTAAACCTTGGCCAGGCATCCCGGATATCCGGCGTGACGCCTGTCGCCATAGCTGTATTGATGATATACTTAAAAAAATGGAAAACGGAAAATTACGCAAGAAGATAGAAAAACTCGCTTATGGATCAGGCGCGTCGCTTTTTGGCGTAGCCGATATAAGAGGCCTTAAAAAAGAATTTCATTTTTCAGATGAAATTTTAACGCATTTTGATTACGCTATATCCATAGGTCTCAGATTGTCCGACGCGATACTGGAGGAGATAAAGGGCATTCCGACAAGGTTATATTATTACCATTATCGTCAGGTTAATGCATCCCTGGATCAGTTAGCCCTGAAACTAGCTGGTTTTTTACAGTCCGAAGGTTATAGCGCGTTGCCTGTCCCGGCGTCACAGATAGTAGACTGGGAGAAGCAGGAAGGCCATGTTTCGCATAAGAGGATAGGAGAATTAGCCGGCCTTGGGTTTATCGGCAGGAATAACTTGCTTGTAAATCCGGAATTAGGAGCGCGTTTCAGGCTGGTGACGGTACTCACTGATGCCTCCATGGATCTTGATCGACCTCTGGGCATTGATTGTGGTGAATGCAGAGTTTGTATTGATGCCTGTCCCGCCGGAGCCATAAAAGAAAACTTCCGGGAGTTTGAGCATGTGGCTTGTTATAAAAAACTCAAGGAGTTTAAGGACAAGAGTATGGTAAGTCAATTTATTTGCGGAGTTTGTGTTAAAGCGTGTAGAGGTAAAATATGCAAAAAGATACAGTAGTAGTCCTGGATTTTGGAGCGCAATATAATCAACTGATAGCGCGGCGCGTAAGAGAATGCAATATTTATTGTGTACTGTTACCTTACAATACTTCCATAGCGAAGATTATGGCATTGAGGCCAAAGGCAATAATAATGACCGGCGGCCCTTCCAGTATCTCCAGAAAAGATTCTCCGAAATGCGATCCGAAGATATTCGAGCTCGGCGTGCCTGTCCTTGGTATATGTTATGGCATGCAGCTCATGGGGTATTTATTGGGCGGCAGGGTCGGACAGACCAGAAAACGCGAGTACGGCCACGCGGAATTGACCATCGACGACAGAAAGAACCTTTTTGCCGGACTTGGCAGAAAAGAAAAGGTGTGGATGAGCCACGGGGACCAGGTGTTGAAACTCCCTAAGGGTTTTGTGAGAATCGCTCATACTAAAAATTCCAGGGTCGCCAGTATGTGCCATCCTAAAAGTAAGTTTTACGGGGTTCAGTTTCACCCTGAGGTCGTACATACCCCGAAAGGTATGCTGATATTTGAGAATTTTCTTTACAGGATAGCGGGGTTGAAGCCGTCGTGGACAATGAAATCTTTTATCAAACAAGCGGTAAAGGACATATGCGCCATGGTAGGCAGGGAAAAGGTCGTACTTGGCCTTAGCGGAGGAGTCGATTCGTCTGTTACCGCGGCCCTATTGCAGAAGGCTATCGGCAAAAGACTTCATTGTATATTCGTGGACAACGGCTTACTAAGGAAGGGTGAGAGAAAGAGCGTCGTAGACTCTTTTAAGAAACATTTGCGTGTAAACCTGCATGTTGCCGACGCTGAAAAAGATTTTTTGAGAGAACTGAAAAGTGTAGTCGACCCTGAGAAGAAGCGCAAGATAATAGGAAGGAAGTTTATCAGGGTATTCGAGAGAGAGGCCAGGGCTATCGGCAAAATAAACTTTCTCGGCCAGGGCACTCTTTATCCGGATGTCATCGAAAGTGTCTCCGCTAAAGGCGGCCCGTCAGTGACCATAAAGACGCACCACAATGTCGGAGCGCTCCCTAAAAAAATGCAATTCAAGCTTATTGAACCATTAAAGGATTTATTTAAAGATGAAGTAAGGAGACTCGGAAAAGAACTGGGCTTAAATGATAAGCTTGTCTACCGGCAGCCGTTTCCCGGTCCGGGACTTGCGGTAAGGATACTCGGCGATATAACCAAAGAGCGCCTGGACATCTTGCGCGAGGCTGACGCGATCGTGCAGGAGGAAATGGAAAAATATGATGGGTATAAGGATATATGGCAGTCTTTCGCGGTGCTTTTGCCTGTCAAGAGCGTAGGTGTAATGGGAGACGAGAGGACTTACGAGAGCACTGTTGTTTTAAGGGTCGTAACCAGCCAGGACGCGATGACAGCTGACTGG
>JAHIUV010000056.1 GCA_018817035.1 Candidatus Omnitrophota bacterium
AAAGATATATCATTTAACCTATACGCTGTCCTCGTATTAGGATGTGTTCTCGGGGAGCCGAATGACCGAAATGGTCACGTTCGGTTCTGAGAGGGGCATTAAGTAACGAAGGAGGTTATAAAAGATGTCTACTCACAAAAAAATAATAATAGTTTTGTTCATATCGGTGCTGATGGCGCCTTCTTTTGTCTCGGCGGCAAGTGTGGGCGGCCCCGAGCTCAGCATTCCGGAGATTTCATTGTTTTTAAAGGACAAGGCCGTCAAGAAAACCCTTGATCGTTATGACTATGCGTTCAATTTGAAAGTAGGCATGGATGCCGAGATAGTGGCAAAGAGGGAGTTTTCCTCGTCTCCGGATGATGTTACCGGAGCTGAGATGGAAGGCCACAACATCATGCTTAAATTTTCCGATAATTTTAAGGATATAGTAGAGCCATATATAAAGATAGGTACGTCTAACCTGCAGATGGATTGGACTCAACATGGTAATGATATCAGGGTAGAGTCAGGCACAGGTTTTGTCTATGGAGTAGGGGCAAAGGTAAAATTATACGATATCAAGGACTGGGGTGTTAAATTGACCTTGGACACCCAATACAGGCGCAGTGATCTTAACGTCGATAAGGCAAAAATAGGCGGTTCTGACTCGGTTGCAGCCGCCATTAACGAGAATTTTATAATAAAAGAATGGCAGATAACTTTACTTGGCAGCAAAAAACTTATTATACCCATGGGAGAAAATGATTATTATATAGTTCCGTACGGCGGATTGACGTATTCGATGATAGAAGCGAATATTTATTTTACACAATCCACTACCGGTTTACTTTATTCTACTTATAATGCCGGTGATAAAAATAATATCGGGCTTGTCCTTGGTTTTGATATAATGCCGTTTTATCTGAGCCACTATCTGTTGAATTTTGAAATGCGCCTTATGAATGAGACTGCTTTTACTCTCGGAGGCACGATAAAATTCTAACAGGCTTGTTTTACTGCTATTGTCATGCCTAAACCCGCATCGGTTATCACATAAATTTTTCCTTACGTAATGGGTGAGTTATCAGGGATACTGCAAAGCTTTTCCCGCGTCTAAATATTCTTCGAGCGTAGTCGAGAAGCACGCTAAGAGAGTTCTCGACTCGTTTCACTCGCTCGAACAATATTGATATACACTACCCCTGATAGCTTATCCATTATTTCCTTCCCTATATTTTTCTTGCCATAGTACCTATATATTATATATAATACTACCATGTTTACATATCTCGGAAAAAGTCATATATTTTTGACCACTTTCTTCGCGTGGTTTTTGGCGCAGACAATAAAGGTGCTGATAGGAGTGGTCCGCGAGAAAAGGTTTAATTTTAGATGGTTTGTCGGCACAGGAGGCATGCCGAGTTCTCATGCGGCTACAGTCTCAGCTTTAGCGACAGCCGTCGGGCTCGAGCTTGGGTTTTCGTCGCCTTTTTTCGCGATGGCGTTTTTCTTCGCGTTCATTATAATGTTTGATGCCCAGGGTGTCAGGCGGCAGAGTGGGCAGCAGGCCGAGGTATTGAACAAAATCATAGAGGATATTTATCTACAAAAAGGTGTTAAACAAGAGAGATTAATGGAATTACTGGGACATACGCCCGTGCAAGTCTTCATAGGTGCCGCATTGGGAGTGACAGTTGCGCTTATTTGTTATAGGTAGAGGGAGGATTTAGTGAATAACAGGTTTCGGTCGGCGGGTTTTGGATTAATGCTAGGGTTTGTTTTGGTATTTATTGTATCTTGCGGCGCTAAAGAAGATCAGGCGAATATGCCTCCCGGCTTAAGATCGATCAGGGCATTGATGGCGGAGGATAAGATCGACGAAGCCAAAGAAAAGATAGATTCTATGGCCGGCAGCCTTTCGGATCTTAAGGAAGTAGGCAAACTGTATCTTGAATTGGCGAAAGCGTATGAAAAAAGTAACGAACCGGTCAAGGCCCTGGATAGTTACCAGGAAATATTAGGCAAGTATCAGAATATAGACAACATATCAGAAATTCAGGAAAAGGTGTCAAGTCTTAACGTTAATATTGTTTTTTCAAAGGTCGTTACGGATAGGGATGTGCTTTATGAAGTGGAACCGGGCGATACACTATCGAAGATCGCGAAGAAATTCGGCACGACGGTCGAGCTGATAAAAGCCTCAAATTCTCTTAAGGATGATATGATCCGCGCGCGCGAAAAACTAAAAGTTTCAAAGACCGGGTATAAAATATTGATCGATAAATCCCAGAATATCTTAACTGTTTTTTTTGACGACGGAGAATTATTTAAGGTATATCGTGTTTCAACAGGTAAGGATAATTGTACACCCGTGGGAATATTTAAAGTGGTCAACAGAATAAAGGATCCTGTATGGTATACGCAAGGCGCGGTAGTTCCGGCGGAAAGCCCGGATAATATCCTGGGTTCGCGATGGCTGGGACTTTCCGTGGAAGGTTACGGTATACATGGCACTACAGAGCCTGATACCTTAGGGCAGCAGGTTACGGCGGGTTGTATACGCATGATCAATTCGGAAGTAGAGGAATTATATATGATAATTCCTTCAGGGACAGAAGTGACGATAGTAGACTAAACTAAATACTCGGAAGAGATCGGAAAAATAGATTATGGCAAACGGATTGGATTTTGAAAAACCTATATTAGAATTAGAACTTAAAATAGCGGAGCTCAAGTCTCTTGCCGCGGACGGCAGTATAGATCTTTCCGACGAGATAAAAACGCTTGAAAATAGGCTTGAAAAAGTAAGGAAGGAAGTCTTTGAAACTCTTACGCCATGGCAAAAAGTCCAGATAGCGAGACATCCGAAAAGGCCTTACACCGCTGATTATATCAACATGATAATGGTTGATTTCACAGAGCTTCACGGTGACAGGATGTTCTATGATGACAAGGCCATGATCGGGGGTTTTGCCAGGATAGACAATGAAAAAGTGCTTGTGATGGGTCATCAAAAAGGAAGAGATACTAAAGAGAACCTGATGAGAAATTTTGGCAGCGCTCATCCTGAGGGATATCGCAAGGCAATGAGATTGATGGAGCTTGCCGAGAAATTCAATGTTCCTATCGTGGCGTTTGTCGATACCCCTGGCGCGTATCCCGGTATAGGCGCGGAGGAACGCGGACAGGCAAATTCCATAGCCCATAATTTAAGGGAAATGATCTCCCTTAAGGTGCCTATTATTGTGATAGTTATAGGTGAAGGCGGTTCCGGCGGGGCTCTTGGGATAGGGATAGGAGACAGGGTATATGTCCTTGAGAACGCGTATTATTCAGTAATATCCCCGGAAGGTTGCGCGGCAATATTATGGAAAGACAGGCTTAAGGCTCCTGAGGCAGCTGAGGTCCTGAAGCTTACCGCAAAAGACCTGATAGGTTTGGGAATAATAGACGGAGAGATATCCGAGCCACTTGGCGG
>JAHIUV010000057.1 GCA_018817035.1 Candidatus Omnitrophota bacterium
AGCCTTGTATTTTACTTGACAAGTCGGTAATATGTGCTACAATTTTTAAAAAAGTAACACAGAGGCATTTTATGTCAGAATTGATACGTTTCGGTATATCGCTTGAGAAAAAATTGCTGGAGGATTTTGATAAGCTCATTAAGAGCAAGCAATACTCTAACCGTTCCGAGGCCATAAGGGATCTTATCCGCGATAGTATGGTCAAAGAAGAGTGGAAGAAAGGCGTGGATGTTGCCGGAGCCATATCCCTGGTATATGACCACCATAAAAGGGAACTCCTGGATATGATAGTGGATATACAACACGACTATCAGGACATGATAGTCGCCAGCCAACACGTGCATATGGACCATAATAATTGCCTTGAAGTGATAATAGTAAAAGGAAAACCATCCGGGCTTACAATGCTTTCGGATAAACTTCGCGCTGTTAAGGGCGTGAAGCATGGTTCCGTCTCTTTTACGACTCTCGGAAAAGAGTTTTGATGTATATTTTTTTGTCGTCCAGTAGCACGAAAATAAAAAAAGTAGCAAAAGAAAAGGAAGGGAGGGGTGTTGTGAAAAAGGTTTTAGCTTTAATAGCGGCCGGAGTATTTGTACTTGGCCAAACGGCTTTTGCCGAGATCTCGAACGATGACTTGCTTAATGAGATCCGAAGCCTGAGGCAGGAAATGAAAAAGCAGGAACAAAGGATCAGCGATTTGGAAGAACAATTGACAGGAATGCCTAAAACAGTGGAATTGTCAGATATGACCATAGAAGATTTTGACAGGCACCTTGATACGCATTTACTGCACAGGATAGGGGATTACCAGTTGCTCGGAGGTCTAAAAATGGGCGTAGGGAGTACCTTTATTATACAAGGTACTGACAATGCCAATGGCAGCAGCCTCTCTGATAAAGGAGAGGACGTTACTGATGCTTCGTATTCCATGTACCTGACTTTTGAAAAAGAGTTTGAGGATTATGGCAAGGTGTTCATGGGAATGGAGACCGGTGACGGCGCCGGAGTGGAAGATGAGCTCCAATTATTTTCGAACGTAAACAGGGATGCCGATGATTCGGATAATTCATTATGTGTCGCGGAAGCATGGTATGAACATTATTTTTCCGCGGTTCCGGCAATGCTTAGGGCAGGTAAGATAGATCCAACTGCCCTGGTAGACAATAATGACTATGCCAATGACGAATGTTCTCAATTCCTGGGAAGGATGTTCAGAAATTCTCCTGTGATAGATTTTCCAAATAATGCAGCGGGTTTGCGTTTAAATATAGAACCGGTTGATATTATGGACGTGAGTTTGCTCGTTATGGACGGAGATGGCGATTGGGAAGACGTAGCTGATGAGATATTTTTTGCCGGTCAGCTGAATTTTAAACCCGGCCTATTTGACAGGAACGGTAATTACAGGTTGATCGGCTGGTTGAATGACAGGGATCATACCAACTGGAGTAATCCATCAAAAAATAAAGAAAAGGCTTATGGCATAGGCATCAGCCTTGACCAGGAATTGACGGATAATTTAGGGGTGTTCGCCAGGTATGGCTGGCAGGATCCTGACGTGTATATTGACGGTGAGGAATTTTCACTGGAACAGGCGTGGAGTGCGGGACTGCAGGTTGCCGGAAGCGCATGGGGCAGAGAAGGCGATTTTTTAGGTATTGCGGCAGGACAGATAACGCCGTCTGATGAATATAAAAAAGCTGATTCATCCAGAAATGCCAAAGACGAAGGGCATTTTGAGGCGTATTATAATTATAAAGTAAATGACCATCTTGTGCTTACCCCGGATCTTCAGGTGATCTGGAATCCCTACGGCGACGATGCGTCTAATGGGAATGATACTATTACGGTCATGGCTTTGCGCGGGCAATTGGATTTTTAACAAAGAAAGGGAAAGAGATGAAAAGCGGACTTTTAGCTTTATATGTTACTGCGGCTTCAATAGGATTTATTCACACACTTTTAGGGCCTGATCATTATCTTCCTTTTATAGTTATGAGCAAAGCAAGAAAGTGGTCTTTGGCAAAGACAGGATTTTTGACCTTTGTTTGCGGGATAGGCCATATTATGAGTTCTGTTGTAATAGGTGTCATAGGAATAATATTTGGCGTAGCTGTTATGAGATTAGAAACGCTTGAGGCCGGCAGAGGAAATCTTGCGGGATGGGCTTTGTTGGCATTTGGATTTGCATATTTTGTGTGGGGGTTGCACCAGGCAATAAAGAACAAACCCCATAAACATATACATAGCCATATAAATTTTGAAGGACATTCACATGGCCATTCTCATGCAAGTGAACATGCTCATGTCCATGAGGATGAGAAAAAAAACATAACACCCTGGATATTATTTACTATTTTTGTGTTAGGGCCATGTGAACCTTTGATACCGATCTTGATGTATCCCGCGGCCAAAAATAGCATTGTGGGGTTAATAGGGGTTACTGCTATTTTTGGGACGGTGACAATCCTTACTATGCTTACCATTGTCATGGTCTCATCTTTTGGGATAAATTTTCTTCCAATGGGAAAACTTGAGCGCTACAGTCATGCTTTGGCGGGAGCCGCTATACTACTTTGCGGGATCGCTATTAATTTTCTTGGCCTATAATTTTTAATAACCGAGATTTTTCAGCGCGAAAGGGTCTTTGCGCCAGTTTTCATAGACTTTGACCCATATGTCCAGAGAGATTTTTTTTTGCAGGAAATTTTCTATTTCTTTTTTTGATTCTTTGCTTATTTTTTTCAACATCCCCGCGTTTTTGCCTATGATAATGCCTTTTTGGCTTTCCCTTTCCACGTATATGTTCGCGCGTATATAATATGTGTCATTGTTTTTCTGGTCTTTATCTTCTTTCATTTCCTCGACACTGACGGCTATGGAGTGGGGCACTTCCTGGTATGCTAGGCCAAGGACTTTTTCCCTTATTAGCTCCTGGACAAAGAATTTCTCACTTTTATCACTTAACTGGTCTTCAGGAAAGATCGGATATCCTTCAGGAAGGTATTTCAGGATGTTTTTAAATACTATATCAGTCCCGTCTTCTTTGGAAGCTGATATCGGTATAATTTCTTTGAATGCGTATTTTTGCGCGCGGTCGATAACAGGAAGGACCCGGTGCCTTTCTATTTTATCTACTTTATTTATTATCAGGAAACTGGTTTTATCGGGAGGCAGCTGCCCTAATATTCTTATATCTTCCTGCGTGATCCCGCTATACGCGTCGATGAGCATAAG
>JAHIUV010000058.1 GCA_018817035.1 Candidatus Omnitrophota bacterium
AATTCAAAAAACTGTATAAGAACTCAAAGATAAAAAAAGATAAAAAAATATCTATCAGGACTGCCTCTCTCCGCGATATCGCATCCATGAAAAAAACCTCAGGGCGCCCCATCGATCTGTCTGATCTTAATCTAATAAAAGAGATTATGAGATATAAAAAAGAATCTGCCGGGGCTAAACAGTAGGATTATATATAAAGGAAACAGGGACAGCGTTATTTTTTCTTCAAAAAAATAAGCCCTGCTATTATCAGTATTCCGCAGATTATAAAACCGGTTATGGATTTTGGCCCGCTTATATTGTATACGGGTTTTTTAAGGATTATGTCGAACAGTAAAATGCCTATGACTCCCAGGACGCCCAGCGCTACTAAGTTCTTGCCCTTGTTCTTCATTCTTCCACCCCCTACGTTATAATCAACTTCCCTTCGTTTATTGCGCGCTTATGAAATTATGGGTTATTCTGATTTCGGCTCCCTTAGCATCAATTCATTCACAGCCAATAACGGGGATTTATTTTCGAACAATACTGAATAGACCTGCTGGGTTATGGGCAGTTCTATTTTGTGTTTTTTGCCTAATTCCAGAGCTGCCTTTGATGTCCAGGCGCCTTCTATCTCCATAACGCTGCCGCTGAGTACTTCTTCAGGGTCTTTGCCTTTGCCTATAGCTTCTCCGAGGCCGCGGTTACGGCCTTCTGAACTTACGCATGTAGTAACCAGGTCTCCCAGGCCGCTCAAACCCCTAAAGGTATCTTGCGAAGCTCCCATTGCCACGCCCAGTTTGGTCATCTCCAGTAAACCCCTCGTCACTATCGCTGCTTTTGTGTTAGAGCCAAAGCCAAGGCCATCTGAGATCCCGGCAGCGATCGCTATTATATTTTTAAGCGCTCCTCCCAGTTCTACGCCTATCACATCATTATTAGTGTAGACCCTGAAACGCTCCGCGCGGAATACGTCCCTTACCTTGGAGGCAAAAGATTCATCCGAAGAAGCGGCCACTACTGTCGTTGGTATAGTCCTTGCTACCTCAGGCGCTATGCTGGGGCCTGACAGGACAGCTATATCTTTTTGACCCAGAAGTTCTGCTATGACTTCACTCATTCTCTTTAAAGTCTCCTGCTCCAGGCCTTTTATCACGCTGACAATACCGGCGCTTGAGGCCTTTAATACGGCTATATTCTTCAGCAAAACTTTACGCAAAAAACGGGACGGGATGGCCAGCACTATCAGGTCCGCTCCGGCGCACGCCTCGGGCAAATCATTCGTAAATCGAATAGTATCCGGGAGTTTTATACCTGGCAGGAATTTCCTATTTTCAGCGTCCCTGGACATGGCATCTATATTATTCTTAAAAGCTCCCCATAGGGAAACATCAAAACTTTTATTCTTTAAAAGGACAGCTAATGCCGTACCCCATCCGCCGTCGCCTAAAACCGCTATTTTCAATTTAACCTCCGTGATTTAATAGAGTTTATCACACCCAAATTGGCTAGTCAATGTTTACCTAAAACAAACCTAACTGTCATTGCGAGAGGAAAATAGGGGACGGAGCCCTAAGGAAAATAGGGGACGGAGCCCTATTTTATCTCAAGTTTTTCTAAATAGGGCTCCGTCCCCTATTTTCCGCGTCCCCTATTTTCCGTACAGGGATTAGACTTGCTTGGTAGGTTGAAAATCTATCTCAAAAGAATGTTTAAAGCCTATGGCATAAACTTCATTTTTTATAACGGCATAGCATTTACCCACCACATCACAGATAAAAGTATCCTTTTTTTCTTTTGTGTCGCGTTTCTTAAAAATAAATACATGACGTTTTTGACAAACCTCGGCACTACTTTTCCACTGCGCGAGTTCTTTAGGGGTGTTGAATTTATTATGGCTATTGACTATGTAAAAAGAATGCCTCCGCGCAACTGTCTTTATACCGTTTCTCTCTGTTGTTTCTGAGATAAACAGGTCTTTGCGCCTTTTATTATCAGAGGTTAAGTTTTTAAATACCATTTCTCTCATGTTACCTCTTTGCTTCATACTTTTTAAATCTATTTACTTATACACAATAAAAAAAGGCCCTACTATTCACTTCCAATTATACCATACTTTTAATATATTGTCAATTTTAGAGCCTTGACCATAGTGTCAAGAACTTTGCTGACTTTCAGAGTTAGTAAGCCTTGTGTTGTTAGGTTTTATTTCAGTAATAAGGGCATATAGCCATCTTTTACAGCTTTGTGTATTCGGGAATCTTCTGAATACCCTTATCCTGCGTTTTAATTCTTCAAAGAACCGTTCCAGCCTGTTACTGGTCCTGGCTATCCTCCAGTATTCTTTGGGCAATTCAAAATATCTGATGCTTTGATATATCTTCCCGAGAAAATACTTAAACGCTTTGTGATGTTTATCTTTGTCATACTTCTTCTTGAACTTACCTGCCCACCTGTAGAACTCTTCCTCTGATTGAGCTTCATAGAGCCAAGAGGCGTCATTAATTATCTTTTTTTTGTTCTTATGCCCTTTTAACTTCTTGCATAGGTTCTGCAGTATATGAAATACGCACTGTTGATCCAAGGCATTCGGCCAACACAGGCTTATAGCATTAGTTATTGCGTCACAATCATCTCTTACTATTAGTTTTGTATTTTGTAATCCTCTTTGATATAGCTTCTGACAGAATTTAGTCCATGCGTTTGTAGATTCGCCTCTTGCTATTTCAAAGCCTAAGACTTCTTCCGTGCCGTCAGGATATACCGCGTATGCGAATAATACAGGTTTTGCTTCTTTTATGTACGGGAACACTCCTTTTAGCCTTACTGCGTCCAGGACTACTATTAAGGCATTGTCCCTTAGGGGCTGGGCTTTCCATCTCTCCAGCTCATAGTCAAACTTACGAAGCGTTGCCGCTGCCGCCTGATGAGATATTGTGCCCTTTCCGAATAGCCCGGCAAAAAATCTCGACGCCTTCCTTGACGAATGCCCTTTTAAAAGGGCGTCTATCACCACTTCTTCAAAATGTCCTGTCTTGCGTTTGAACTTCTTAAATAAACTATATGTGTATTTATTCTTTTTGCCTCTTGGTACTCTTAAATCTATTACTCCACGTGAGGTAATTATACTCCTTCGGTAATGCCCTGCCCTTGTGTCTTCTCTTGTATCATTCCTCTCGTAGCTCTCTGCTCCGCTCTGCACGCTAAACTCTTCCTCAAGCCATATGTTACAGAATGCCTTCAGGAACTCATCCAATACTAATTCTACTTTTTCAAGTAGATTGTAATCGTAAGTGCGAAAAATAACCGAATAAAAAAGCCCCATAGCTCTCGAAAATCTGTTATTTTGTAAGGTGATGAAACCAACAAAAAAAACAGAGGAGAGCCTATGGAGCAGATAAATTATACCACCAGAGCAGGAAAGTATAAACACTTAACTGAAAGAGACAGGTATCGCTTAGAAGGATACCTGGAAACAGGCCTTACAGCAAAAGCAATAGCCCAAAAGCTCAACAGCCATATATCAACGGTATACAGGGAGATAAAACGAGGACAGGTTAAAAGGATAAAGACAGACCTGACTGAATACTGGGTATACAGGGCAAATACAGCCCACGCCGATTATGAAGAAAAAGTAACAAACAGGGCTCATTCCCTGAAAATAGAAAAACACCATGACCTGGCAGATCATATCAGGGAGAAGATACATAAACATAAATATTCCCCTGACGCGGTAATAGGCGAGTTAAATCGAACAGGGCAAAGGTTCATCTGCACAAAGACCCTGTATAACTATATTGATAGAGGAGTATTCGAAGGGGTAACTAATTATACCTTATGGGAAAAGCGTAAACGCCATAAGCATAAATACAGGCAAGTTAGCAGGATAAGCTTAAAGAATAAAGGATCAAGAAGCATAGAAGAACGGCCTGAAAGAATAAATAACAGGCTTGAATACGGCCACTGGGAAGGGGACTCTATAGTAGGCGTGAGAAACGGAAAAAAAGATGCTCTATTTACCCTAAGCGAGCGCATGACGCGGGAAGAGATAATAATAAAGATAAAGTCTATGACCCAGGATTCAATATTGAAAGCTTTAAATAAATTAGAAACAAGCTATGGCAGTTTTTTCAAAGAGAAATTTAAAAGCATAACCCTGGATAACGGAAGGGAATTTTTGGACTGGGAATCTATCGAACAAAGCAGATTAAACGGTAAAAAGCGTACTTTAGTATACTTTGCCCATCCCTACTCTTCATGGGAAAGGGGCACAAACGAAAACCAGAACAGGATGATCCGTAGATTTATCCCCAAAGGAACGGATATATCAAAACTATCGGATAAAGAGATTAAAAGGATAGAGGAATGGATGAATAACTATCCTCGCAGAATATTAGGTTACAAGACACCAAACGAGTTGGTTTTAAATATTACAAATAGCAGCTCAGGGGTTTTGAATTGAAAATTTTCGCAATATGAGTTACAATCCACTAA
>JAHIUV010000059.1 GCA_018817035.1 Candidatus Omnitrophota bacterium
AGACTTCCTGGCTTTTCCGCCGCCTTCCACGGTCTCTTTAGTAGCCCTGTCCTCTATGTCATTAAACGCTCCTGAGGTAAATACGCTTAATCTCTCACAGAGTTCTGCCCTTACCTGCAGTTCAACCCCCTGCCGCCTGAATTTCTGAAAGTTCTTCTTAAAATACTGGCCTGTCCCGTTTTGGGCAGTGGCTATGGCGTCAGAGACATTCGCCCTGTATAGGCTGAGCTTATACCATACTTCAGGTGTGATCCGGCTCTCTAAGCCTGCCTCATATACCCATGCCCTTTCAGGCTCTATATCAGGATTGACCGTGATCCACGAAAGGCTTTCGTCGTAATATTTCCAGAGAAGAGGCGGAGCGTTAAATGCCCTGGAGATCCCGAGCCTGACTAAAGTATCGCCGCTGTCATCCAAACGATATATCGCGCCTACCGAGGGACTGAACTCCTGCCCAAACTCACTGTTACGGTCAAAACGAAGCCCAAAGTTAAGATCCACAGGATCATTCCCGAGAGTATAATTTATATAAGGCGCCTGCAGGTTTAAAGATTTTGCCTCAGTCAGATAAGTAGACTTAAGGTTATCCCAGTCAAGGTCAAATCCCGCGACTAACAGGTCTTTTTCCCTGAAGCCGGTGGTTGAATTAAAACTTAACTGGTACATGGTATCTTTAGACTTAACTATCCAGGAAGGATCCTCATCCTCCGTAGAATCATAATTTCTCGTAATGATATCCTGGCGGGAATGTTTTAGTTCCAGCGTTATGCCTGTATTAATAAAATCCCCGCTCCAGCCGATCTTGCCGTAACGCAGGCAATAAGGCTGTGCCTGCCAGCTTGCGTCAGGATATTCACCGCTATTGGCATCCGCGCCGCTATAACCAAAAGAAGCCATTAATTTACCGGCATCTTTAAGGTCATAAGATAGTTTGCCTGACATTTTTTTCTCCAGCACATCATCTTTTGGCCCCTTCCCGCCTGACTCCATATAACTGGCGGAAACATCATAGCCCACATCTCCGGTTGTTCCCGACAAGTCAAATATCTGCTTTTTTGTGCGAAACTCCGAAAAAGAACTCGTAAAACTTCCCTGAGCAGCCGCGCCCGGGGCAGGATCCCTGGTAATGACATTTACCACGCCGCCTAAACTGGACCCCCACATACTGGAAGCTCCGCCTTTTATTATCTCTATCCGTGATATATTTTCAATGGGAAGGATGGAAGGATTGGCCTGGCCTGACGCCTGCGAATTAATAGGTATCCCGTCGATCATTACCCTTACGTGGCGCGAATCAGAACCCTGCAGGCTGATTGATGTTACCCTGCCAAAACCCTGCCTTCGTTCAATGTCAACACCGGCTATCCGCTCCAGGGCCTCGCTCAGGTTACGCGCGGGTAAACGCTCTATCTCCTCCCCGGTAAGCACAGTCACATTCTCGCTTAAACCGCTCATGGCAAGCGGCGTTCTTTTAGCGCTCACTACTATTTTTTCTAACTCGATTTCTCCCGCTTCTTCGGCAAATGCCTCTATTGTCCCGAAAACGATCAATACTGCCGATAAAAATAGATTAAACCTCACTTTTTTAAACCTAAGCCTTTCATTTTATTAAAAAGCGCGTTACGGTGTATGCCCAGCATCTTCGCGGCCTTGACCTGGTTGCCTCCCGCCTTTTCCAGTACAGCCTCGATATACTGTTTCTGAAAATCATCGCACGCGTTCCTCAATGAGCCTCCTGGGCTGAACGGTTCTGTTAAACTGCCCTGTATGAATATGTCAAACGGTAATTCATTGCGGCCTATGACACTTTTATCATTATCGCTGAGGGCTACCATGCGCTCTATGACATTCCTGAGTTCACGTATATTGCCCGGCCAGTCATAATTCATCAAGGAATCCATGGCATCTTTAGTAAATCCCTTGATATTTTTCCTGAAAGACTTATTGTATAATTTTAAAAAATGTTCTACCAATAAAATTACGTCTTCCCTGCGTTCTCTAAGCGGCGGGATATGTATGGGGACGACGTTCAAGCGATAATACAGGTCCCTCCTAAATTTCCCTTCCTGCATAGCTTTATTTAGATCCGAATTCGTAGCGCTGATTATGCGCACATCCAGTTTAATTACCTTGGTCCCTCCCACTCTTTTGATCTCCTGCTCTTCTATGACCCTTAAAAGTTTTGCCTGCATATCCACTTTGAGGTCAGATATCTCATCCAAAAGAAGCGTCCCCTCATTTGCCAGTTCAAACATGCCTATCTTCTGGAAAGCGGCATCTGTAAAAGCGCCTTTTTCATGCCCGAATAACTCTGTCTCTAATAATTTATCAGGTATGCCGGCGCAATTAATGGCAATGAACGGCTTATCCTGCCTGAGGCTGTTAAAATGGACCGCGCGCGCGATAAGCTCTTTTCCTGTACCGCTCTCTCCGGAGATAAGCACGGTAGAATCATTGCACAGGATCTTTTCAATGACATCGTATATTTCCCTTATCTGTTTGCTTTTGCCTATAATGTTCTCAAACCTGACGCTCTGCCGCTGAGAACGGAAAAAGACCACTTCTTTAAGTAGTTCCCTTCTTTTTATTTCATTCTGGATAACAGCGATCACTTCATTAGGATCAAAAGGTTTGGTAATATAGCCGTTTGCCCCTGACTGCAATGCCTCGACCGCTGTTTTTGCCTTATCCGTGGCAGTAGCCATGATCACCGACAGGTTCACGTCATGCTCTTTTATCCTGCGCAGGATCTCAAAACCGTCAACGTCAGGCATATTTATATCCAGAAGCACCAGGTCAACCTGTTCTTCTGTCATCTTCTCAAGGGCTTCTTTCGCGTTAGCCGCGGTCAAGACTTTAAACTTGCCGTCCAATATGATCTTGAACGTCTCTAAAACCGCTGATTCATCATCCACCGCCAAAATAACAGGCAAATTTTTCACTTTCATATATCACAATACCTTATTTTGTTTTATTATATTCTTTTTGACAACACAGGTCAAACACAATTCCAAAAAAACAGTAACCGGTGAGTTATCAAAGATAGGCCATAAGGCGCGGCGAAGGCGTCATTGCGAGAAGGAGCAAAGCGACGACGAAGCAATCTCAAAAAGAAAGATTGCTTCGCTCCTTTTAGTCGCTCGCAATGACATATGTAGGCAAAAAAACGCTTAACTTCACATTCATACATTGTATGTTTGTAAAGTTAAGCGCCTGATCCTTTGGATATTTATTATTTTCTTATCTTTCTTCTTTAAATTCACCCCATACAAAGCGTAAACTCGAAAGTTTTTTATCAACCATCGCGACAGCTTCTTTTGAATAAAAAACATCGGCGAGTTTCATGATGACCATTGGCCTGTCTCCGCCTATAAGCATAGCACCGTAAACCTTTACCCCGTCTCCGGCCTGAGGCTTTATCCTGCGCAGCCTCCTCCTGTTATTATTGCCATTGCCGTTATCATCATCATCGTCATCGTTATTCCCATTGCCATTGCCGTTGTTTCCGTTGCCATTGCCGTTACCGTTGCCATTGTCGTCGTCATCGTCTTGGTCTTGTTTTGCGTAAGCAGGGCTTATAAAAAATCCTTTCAGTCCTTCTATATAATTTTTTATCGAAGACTGTAGATTATCGATCCATTTACGTTTAGGTGAATCAGGAAGAAGGTCTTCTTTTATAGCAGGCCATGGATACGGCGGATGCCAGTAACCATGCTGCCTTCCCAGCATAATAACCACGCCCTGGGCTCCGTGACGGTGCCAGACAGGCTTAGCGTATTTTATCTTTTCTTTGGAATAAACAATGCGGTCTTGTTCTTTTACTTTCTTGCCTTTTTTGGTCCTTTCTTTTCCGTCATCCTCATCATTTTTATTTTTAGCGTAAGCGAGTTTTGTCTCGAATAAACCCGCGAATAATTCCTTAAGATCTTTCCTGAAAGACTCCATTCCGCGGGAAGGGCTCTGTCTCTCCTCCTCTTCCCATTCGTCACGGAGATCTTCCTCTTCCGCTGGATCTGTCCTACGGCCTTTTTTAATATCTATGGAATCTGCCTCAGGA
>JAHIUV010000009.1 GCA_018817035.1 Candidatus Omnitrophota bacterium
CAGGGCGCTGATTGGAAAACAGAAAAACATGTGCCTGTTGTAGAGGTAGCGGGAAAATCCGGAAAAGACCAGGTATTGTCAATCACGGTAAGCGTGGGGAAAGAAATAGCCCATCCAAATACAACAGCCCATCATATAGCGGGCTTGGCGGTTTATTTTTTGCCTCAGGGCGGAAAATTTCCTTATGAAATAGGTAGGGTTGATTTTATTGCCCACGGCGCTTCTACTGAAGGATCTGATACCAGCACTGTTTATACCGCTCCGGAAATCACGCTGAAGTTTAAAACAGAAAAACCCGGCATAATATTAGCCTCTTCTTATTGCAACATACATGGATTATGGCAGGCCTCAGCGGAGGTCAAGTAGATATGGCTAAGTTAACCGAAGGCGTAGCCAATTTTTTCCACAGGCAGCCTTATACCATTGTCACTACAGTGGACAAAAAAGGCTGTCCGCATAATTCCTGCAAAGGTATAGTGGACATAGAAGAGGATGGGACTATATATTTGCTGGATCTTTACAAAGAAAAGACCTACTCTAACCTTAAAGAAAATCCGCACGTCAATATAACAGCTGTTGATGAGCATAAATTCATAGGGTTTTGCCTTAAGGGGAAAGCTGAGATAGCGAATAAAGAGGTTCTCCACTCGGAGATAGTAAAAAAATGGGAAGACAGGATCACTAAGAGGATCTCGCAGCGACTTTTGAGGAACATACAAGGACAAAAAGGGCACCCCAGCCACCCTGAGTCGCTTTTTCCAAAACCTGAGTATTTGATCAAAGTTATAGTGGAAGAAATAATAGACCTTACGCCGCACCATATAAAGAAAAATAGTATAAAATAGTTTGCTGACTTTTTAAAGACAAGAATTTTGTTATCGTTCTCGACTCCCCGCCTGAGGCGGGTCGCTCGAACAATATTTTTAAGACAATGTCCTGAGCTTGTCCGCCAAAGGCGGACATAGTCGAAGGACAATATTCTTCGAGCGGAGTCCCGAAGCATCGGGACGTAGTCGAGAAGATATAAAGTCAACAGAACTTGTTATGATACCTAAGAAGGAGATTCTAAATAATGCTTGATCTCATTATTATCGGCGCAGGGCCTGCCGGGATCACAGCCGCTGTATATGCCGCCAGGAAAAAAATGAACCTCCTTGTCATAACAAATGACATCGGCGGACAGACAGCGTGGAGCGGTGACATAGAAAACTATACCGGATATCAGTTTGTCAGCGGCCCTGAGCTGGTTGCCAAGTTTGAGGAGCATTTGCGAAAGTATGATATTACCTTGAAAGAGAACGAACCCGTTATCGAGCTCATAAAAAGAGGGGACGTTATCTTTGTAAAGACAGATAAAGGGAGCTATGAGGCAAAGGCGGTTATAATTGCTTCAGGTAAGCGCTCAAAAGAACTTGGCGTACCGGGAGAAAAAGAATTTAAGAACAAGGGGCTTACTTATTGTGCTACGTGCGATGGCCCGCTCTTTGCCGGGAAAGATGTCGCTGTCATAGGAGGCGGTAATTCTGCCTTGGACGCGGCGCTCCAGCTGATGAAGATAGCGAAGAGTGTTTATATAGTCAACGTCGCTTCCGGTATTACAGGTGACGCTATTATGCTCGAGAAGCTCGCGAATAACGGTAATGTCTCTATCCTGAACAATAGCCGCGTGATCGCTGTTTCCGGAAAAAAATTCGTAAATTCAATAAGGATAAATTCAGGCCAGGAGGAAAAAGAGGTCCCTGTAGAGGGTATCTTCGTGGAGATAGGGCTTATCCCTAATTCCGGGTTTGTTAAGGATATAAAAAAGAACGGATTGGGCGAGATAGAGGTAGATAATTATAACAGGACAGGCGTCCCGGGTATATTTGCCGCCGGAGACGTGACAGATGTTCCTGAAAAGCAGATAATAATCGCGGCCGGCGAAGGCGCGAAGGCCACACTGGGCGCGTTTAGGTATCTCTCAAAGATCAGATGATAATGAAGATAAGGTCAATAAAAGCGCAACTTATAGTTTTCCTGGGTTCATTGGCGCTGTATCTTTATTTTACCGGCAAGGATACAGTTTTTTTATCAGGGATATTAATAGCGGTTTTTTTCTCAGTTCTTACCGATTCCCTCTTTAGCTATTTTAAAAACAGGAAGTTTACGGTAACGGAAAGTTCAGTCGTGACAGGGCTTATCGTCGGATATGTATTATCCGGTGACAGCTCCTGGTGGCTTATGGCGCTGGCGGGCATATCGGCCATCGCGTCCAAGCATATAATACGTTTTCGCGGGTCGCATATATTCAATCCCGCTGCTTTTGGTATTTTGTTCACGGTTTTTCTTTTTGGGGCCTCTACCCAATGGAAAGCGGCGTACATGTGGTATGCGCTTATCCCTGCCGGCGCCTATTTTGCGTACAGGATAAGAAAGTTAGGCCTTGTAGTCGGGTATTTCGCTGTATCTTTACTCTTATATATTCCCCAAGCGTTTCTCCACAATGCGTCTATCCTTAATATTTTAGGATATTTTAATTATTTCTTTATTCTTGTCATGGTGGTCGAACCGAGGACAACGCCGGCGAGATACTTACCTAAGATGATCTTTGGGGCGATCACGGCCGTCTTTATTTTTGCTTTTTACGAAATATGGGTCTTGCCGGAAGCGGAGCTATTGGCTTTGGCAGCGGCAAACCTATCAGGCGTTTTACTCGAAAGGAGAAAAGCATGAAGAACATCTTTGTTTTTATTCTGTTTTTTTCGTTTACCATGATGTGTTCGGACGCGTATGCCCATCCGCCGTCAGATATAAAAATAGAACATAGCAGCGCCTCAAGGATGCTTACGGCCATAGTCACGCATAGCGTAAGTGATCCGGTGAAACATTTTATATCTAAGATAGATATATGGCTGAACGGAAAAGAAGTAATATCGCACGAAATAAGCCGTCAGGACAATGAAAAATATCAATTTGCCGGCTACCTGATTCCTGATGCCAAACCCGGGGATACTATAAGCGTCGAGGCATATTGCAGCATAAGTGGTAAATTAAGAAAAGATATAAAGGTAAAATAAGTGAGGACCGCGGAAGAGCGAGTAGGAAAAATAATAAAGATACTGCGCAAGGCTTATCCCAAGAGCCGCACAGCCCTTTATCACAGTTCGCCTTTTGAGATCCTGATAGCGACTATATTGTCGGCGCAATGCACAGACGAAAGGGTCAATAGGATCACGCCCGGGCTTTTCAAAAAATACAAAACTGTTAAAAGGTTTGCCGCTGCTCGGCAGTCTGTCCTGGAGCAAGAAATATATTCGGCGGGTTTTTACAGGAACAAGGCAAAAAATATCATAGCGGCGTCAAAAATGATTGTCGCTGATTTTGGGGGCAGTGTCCCGGATACAATGCGGGAATTGATGATGCTTCCCGGAGTCGCACGCAAAACCGCGAACATAGTGTTGTCCTCAGGTTTTAAAAAATCCGAGGGGATAGCTGTAGATACTCACGTTAAAAGGCTTTCAGGGCGATTAGGGTTTAGCGGGGAAACTGATCCTAATAAGATCGAGAGAGATCTTTTAAAGCTTGTCCCAAAAAAAGACTGGCTCGATTTTAATTACATAATGGTCGACCACGGCAGAAAAACCTGCAATGCCAGAAAACCTTTATGCGACGCATGCCTCATAAACAAACTCTGCCCCTCAGCCGTCTCTTAACTTCACAAAACTGCAATGCACTGTTGTGAAGTTAAGGCAGGAGATCGTAACATGATAAAAGAAGCGATGTTGTATAAAAAGTTAGATGCCGACGGGGTGCGATGCGGCCTTTGCGCCCATCGGTGTAGCATTGCTTTGGATAAATTTGGCATCTGCGGGGTCAGAAAAAACCAAGAAGGAAAATTATATACACTTGTGTACGCGGAAACCGCCGCATATCACGTAGACCCCATAGAGAAAAAACCCATTTATCATTTTTTACCCGGTTCATTTTCTTATTCCATAGCAACCGTCGGTTGTAATTTTAAATGCTCTTTCTGTCAGAACTGGGAAATATCGCAGATATGGGCTCCAGGTTCTAGGCTGAAGGCTCAAGGGTATGAATTAAAACCCGAAGACGTTGTTATCAACGCGAAGAAAAGCGGATGTAAAAGCATATCCTATACATATACGGAGCCGACTATATTTTTTGAGTACGCGTATGATACGGCGAGGCTTGCCAAAGACGCCGGGCTTGCCAATATTTTTGTTACCAATGGGTATATGACAAGAGAAGCGCTGGAGATGATAAGCCCGTATCTTGACGCGGCCAATGTCGACCTTAAATCTTTCCGCGATGATTTTTATCGTAATATGTGCGGGGCGTGCCTTGAACCGGTACTCGACACAATAAAGCGTATGAAGGACTTGGGCATATGGATGGAGATTACGACGCTGCTGGTAACCGGGGCCAATGATTCAGACGAGGAATTAACTGATATAGCGGGATTTATAGCCGGCGTTGATCCGGAGATGCCATGGCATATATCACGCTTTCACCCTGATTTTAAATATACGGATTCCCCACCGACACCTGCGGAGACCCTTAAAAGGGCAAGGGATATAGGGAGAAGGGCAGGGCTTAAGAACATACATTTAGGAAATGCCCCGGAAATATAGCCCGAAAGATAGCCGAGATTACTTCCCCGCTTTTCCGCCAGAGGCGGACCAGCCTCTGGCTGGCGCGGGGACCTCACTACGCTCTTCCTCGCAATGACATGCTTTAAATTAAGGATTGACAGATATTTTTTTTCGGTTATAATTGATATTGAATTTCAATATCAATTATAAGGAGGCGGATATGTCTAAGGAATTAGAGATATTCATTGGTTACCTCAAGAAAAAGGGGTTAAAACTTACGGTCCAGAGGAAGATAATGTTGGATGTATTCCTGAAAACCGAGAGGCATCTCAGCGTGGAGGGCCTTTATAACATAGCAAAGAAAAAAGATAAGAGCATAGGCCAGGCTACGGTATTCAGGACGCTTAAGGTGCTTCAGGATGCCGGCATAGCCAAAGAAGTGGATATTGGTGACGGAAAAAAAAGATACGAACGTCAATACGGACGCGAACATCATGACCATCTCATTTGCGTTAAGTGCGGCGTGTTTATCGAGGCAGTGGATCCCAGGATAGAAAAGCTCCAGGATGAATTATGCCGGAAACACGGTTTTAAGCCGCAGAGGCACAAGATGGAGATATTCGGCGTTTGTAAAAAATGCAGATGAGGAGAGAGCAATGTTGATAGATCTTACCCAGTTAAAGCCCGGTGAAGCCGGCATTATAAAGGAATTAAGGGGAGGTTTTGGTTTTACAAAAAGGATTTACAATATGGGTATAAGGGAGGGAAAACTTATAAAAAAAGTAAGTTCACATTTCTGGCGAGGCCCGCAGACTATAGAAATAGATAACGCGCGTATCGCGATAGGTTTTGGCATGGCCGGGAAGATATTTATAGAGGTCAATGGATGAAAAAGATCTTATTGATGGGTAATCCTAATGTAGGAAAAAGCGCTATATTTTCCCGTCTTACGGGCGCCAGGATAATAGTCTCTAATTATCCCGGGACCACAGTGGAATTTACGCAAGGCAAGATGAAAATAGGGGATGAGCGCCCCATTGTTATAGACGTGCCGGGAACTTATACTTTCGAGCCTTCATCAAAAGCCGAAGAAGTAGCGGTGAAGATGTTGACAGAGGGCGACCTGGTAATCAATGTTGTCAATTCCACGAATCTCGAGAGAAATCTTTACCTGACCCTGGAACTATTGGAAAAAAATGTCCCGGTTGTCATTGCCCTTAATATGTGGGATGAGACAAAGCATCAGGGAATAAATATTGACGCGCGAAAACTGGAAAAAGAACTGGGCGTGCCTGTTATCCCGACATGCGGCCTTACAGGGGAAGGCATAAAGGAATTGATCAGCAGATTGCGTGAGGCTAAGCCTATTATATCAGGGATAAGTTCTGATACGGATAAATGGAAGAGAATAGGTGAAATCGTAGAGAGCGTCCAGAAACTCACACATCATCATCATACATTGCTTCAGAGGCTGGAAGACGTTAGCATACAACCGGCCTCAGGACTCTTGATAGCCGCTACTGTTATTTATGGCGCTTTCTGGGTCATACGGACACTCGGCGAAGGACTAATAGCGCGTGTGTTCGAGCCTTTGTTCCAAAACATATGGGCTCCCTTGATGCTAAAGCTGGGAGGATTGCTGGGTGAGGACACTTTCCTGCATGATGTTTTAATAGGAAAACTTACTGACGGTTCTATTGATTTTACAATGGCATTCGGTGTTTTGACCACAGGTTTTTTTGTCCCTATCGGGATGGTACTTCCTTATATAATAAGTTTTTATCTGGTCTTAGGTTTGCTGGAAGATTTCGGGTATCTTCCGCGCCTTGCTGTCCTGGTGGATAATTTTATGCATCATTTAGGGCTCCATGGTTTTGCCATAATTCCTTTGATGCTTGGGATAGGATGCAATGTACCGGGCGCGCTCGCCATAAGAATATTAGAGGAACGCAGGGAGAAATTCATCGCCGCCACGCTGATGGCTGTTTCTGTCCCGTGCATGGCGCAGATCGCCATGATAATAGGGCTTGTCGGTGAAAGAGGAGGCCAGTATCTTGGTATAGTTTTTGGCACGCTTTTCGCGCTTTTTATAATAAAGGGCATAATAATGAATAAACTGTTAAAAGGCGCGAGCCCTGAAATTCTCGTTGAGATACCGCCGTACAGGATACCCCAGTTTTCCGCTGTGCTAAAAAAACTGTGGATGAGATCAGCCTGGTTTTTAAAAGAAGCCGTGCCTTATGTTCTTTTAGGCGTTCTTTTTGTGAATATACTTTATGCTTTGAATATAATAGATTTTCTTTCGAAAATATTCTCCCCGATCCTGACAGGATTATGGGGGCTTCCGAAAGAGGCCATCTCAGCGCTTATAATAGGGTTTTTAAGGAAAGACGTGGCAGTGGGAATGCTCGGCCCGCTTAATCTTACTACTAAACAATTGGTGATAGGTTCTACGGTCCTTGCCGTATATTTTCCTTGCATCGCGACTTTTGTAGTGCTGGTCAAGGAACTTGGTATAAAGGATATGTTGAAGTCAGCGGCAATAATGATGTTTGCGGCACTGGTGGTGGGAACGCTTCTTAATATTATTTTGTAAACTTGCTCAACCTGTTTGAGGCTTAGCCTTGAGCAAAAAACTTGACAGTATATATTTATCATGTTTTAATGTAAATGACAATGGGGAGGCCGTGGACGGCCTGAGAGTTCCGCTGTAGCGGATTACCCGATGAACCTGAACTGGATAATGCCAGCGTAGGAAGAATAAGCAAGAAAAATTAACCCTATGTTTTGGCATAGGGTTTTTTTGTTTTCAGGCAATGCCTGAAAACAATCCGCCTCTGGCGGATATTACAACAGGAGGCTTTAATGGATATATACGGCATTTTAGAGAAAGTCAGGGAAGAAAAACCTCTTGTGCATCACCTTACGAACTGGGTGACTATATATGATTGCGCCAATATAGTAAAAGTTTTCGGAGGCGCGCCTGTTATGGCGCATGCCCCTGAGGAAGCGGCGGATATGGCGGAATTGTCTTCCGCGCTTGTGCTTAATATAGGTACATTGACCTCTGATTTTATCGAGTCAATGAAGATCGCCGCTAAAGCCGCTAATAAAAAAGGGATACCCGTAACTCTTGATATATGCGGAGCAGGCGCTACAAAGTTCAGGGATGAAAAATGTTTCGAACTTCTTAAGGACGCGAAGATAGATATTATAAAGGGCAATGCCTCAGAGGTTGCCAGGATCGCGGGTGAAGATGTCCGGACAAAAGGAGTTGATAGCAGTAAAGTAGAAAA
>JAHIUV010000060.1 GCA_018817035.1 Candidatus Omnitrophota bacterium
CACCGTTGTATTAAAAGAAGTCCAGAAAGATCCGATCAAGGATTGCCTGTTGCATGTGGATTTTCAAGAGATATCACTGACCGAAACACTAAAAGTAAACGTGCCTATAGCCGCGAAGGGCGAAGCAATAGGCGTCAAGCAGGACGGAGGAGTACTTCAGCATATACTCTGGGAAGTCGAAGTGCAGTGTTTGCCTACCAACATACCTGAAAAGATAGAAATTAATATCTCCGGCTTGAAAATGGGAGATGCCCTGCACGTAAAAGATATTGTAATGCCCGAGGGAGTAAAAATATTGGAAGATCCCGAGGCCGTTGTGTTCAGCGTTGAGCATCCTAAGAAAGTAGAGGATGTGATAGCCGCGTCCGCCGAAGGCGCGATGGAAGAGCCTGAGGTAATAAAAGAGAAGAAAGAAAAACCTGAGGACGAAGCCGAAGGCGAAGAGGCTGAAAAACCGAAAAAAGAAGAAAAGAAAGAATCTTAATAGCTAACAATCGGTGATGCATGAAATTGATCGTAGGCCTTGGCAATCCCGGTAAGGAATATGATCTTACCCGTCATAATGCTGGTTTTATGGTCGTGGAGGAATTGGCCCGCGAAAGCGGGATCGAGTTTAAAAAAAACAGGCGGTTCAAAGCGCTTACCGCCGAAGGGCTGATAGGGAGCGAACGTTGTTATCTGGCTATGCCGCAGACGTTCATGAACCTGTCAGGGCACTCCGCGCGTTCTATCATAAACTGGCTTAAGTCGGAGATAGACGATATATTGCTGGTTATAGATGATGTCGCGCTTCCGTTCGGCGACATCAGGATAAGGCCCAAAGGTTCAAATGCCGGGCACAAAGGCCTTAGGTCAGTGATAGCTTGCCTGGGAACGAGTGAATTTTCCAGGATGAGGATAGGCATAATGGGCAGAGATGTTATTAAGGATTGCTCTGATTATGTCCTGTCCGGTTTTACCAAAAAAGAGCAAAAACTTTTACCCGATATACTCGGTCGCGCTTCGCGGGCCTGTGAATGTTGGGTTAAAGAAGGTGTAACAACGGCGATGAATAAATATAATTCACGGAGGTCAGAATGAAAAAGTACGAAGGCATGTTTATTATCAAGTCCGATCTTAGCAAAGAGAATTTTGATAAGACGATAGGCCAGATCAATGATGCTATCGTTAAGAATGGCGGGTCGGTTTCTGCCGCTAAGGAATTAGGCAAACAGCGCCTGTCTTTCCCCATAAAAAAATATAAAGAGGGGATCTATTATCTTGTCAATTTTGATATTGACACCGACGCTATAAGCAAAATTAAACGCGCGGTTTCTTTGAACGAATCAATATTAAGGGCATTGATAGTAAAATAAGGAGGTAATTAGATGGCTAACCTTAACAAAGTATTTCTTATGGGTAATCTCACGAGAGACCCGGAGCTTCGTTATGTGCCCAGCGGAGCGCCTGTGGCAACATTCGGCCTTGCGGTAAACAGGCGCTATGTTACTCAGAGCGGCGAGAAAAAAGACGAAGTATGTTTTGTCAGGATAGTTGTTTTTGGTAAACAGGCGGAGAGCTGCAGCCAGTATCTTAGCAAAGGCCGGCCCGTGTTTATAGAGGGCCGTTTGCAATATCGCGCGTGGGAACAGGACGGACAAAAAAGAAGCATTCTGGATGTTATTGCCGACAGAGTCCAGTTCTTGGGCGGAGGACAGAAGTCAACGCACGAAGGGGACGCGTCTTCAGGCGGAGCGGTAAAAGAAGAGTCTATGGATAATGATGGCGCATCAGACCCAAATCAGGGAGAAGATGCGCCCTTTTGAGGAGGTTATGAATGATAGAGGCTAAGAAAAGAGGAAAGTTTCAAAGTAAAAGTAAAAATCTGAGGGGAGGCAAGGGTAAACGGCCTTCGAAGAACAGGGTATTTTTCAAGAAGAAATTCTGTAAGTTTTGCGCTGACAAGATAGATGAGATGGATTATAAGGACGTCTTAAAGTTGAAAAAGTTTATTACGGAACAGGGCAAGATATTGCCGAATCGCATAAGCGGGAATTGCGCCGGACATCAGAGAATGGTGGCAGAGGCCATAAAAAAAGCCAGATATATCGCGCTTTTGCCGTACGTTGCCGAGTAACTTTAAAGGAGAGGCATAAATGAAAGTATTGTTGATAGAAGACGTTAAAAACATAGGTTCCATAGGTGAGATAATCCAAGTGGCGGACGGTTATGCCAGGAATTATCTTTTTCCGAAGAATCTGGCTAAGCCGGCTACAGATACTAATCTCAAAATAATAGATGAGATCAAAAAGAAAAAAACCTCATCTCTTGCCAAGGAGAAAAAAGAGGCAGAGGCCTTAAAAGAGAAGATAGCCCTTATTTCCTGCACTATTTCCGTGGAAGCCGGCGATGACGATAAGCTTTTCGGCAGTGTGACCGCGCAGGATATATGCGAGGCATTTATAGCGGAAGGACTTGAGCTGGACAAGAGAAAGATCGTTCTTGAGGAACCCATAAAAAAATTAGGCGTATACCAGATTACCGTAAAGATCCATCCTGAAGTAACCGGCACGGTAAAAGTGTGGGTAGTGAAGAAATAGTACGGAGAGTTTATTATGGCTGAGAAGACAGATATTAGCCTTGAAAGAATGCCGCCGCAAAATATAGAGGCGGAGATGGCTGTTTTAGGGTCGATGCTTATAGAAGAGAATGCTATTGCCGATGCCATAGAATTTTTGGATAGCCATGCTTTTTACAATGACGCGCACCGGAAAATATTTGAATGTATCCTGAGCTTGTATGGAGACGGCAAAGCAGTCGATCTTGTCACGTTGATAGAGGAATTAAAAAGAACCAAGGACCTTGAAAAAATAGGCGGAGCCACTTACATTACAAGCCTTACCACAGTGGTTCCCACAGCGGCTAATATAAAACACTACGCTCTCATAGTAAAAGAAAAAAGCATACTGAGAAACCTGATATCCACTTCCACTAATATAATCACCGAAAGCTATGACGCGCACGGTGATATCGAAAAGATCCTCGACAGGGCAGAACGCAGCATATTCGAGATCTCGTCCAACAAAGTAGACACTAATTTTGCTCCCATCAAAGAGATAATAAAAGACAGCATAGAGACCATTGATATGTTGTATCAGCGGAAGGCTCATGTTACGGGAGTAGGCACGGGTTTTCA
>JAHIUV010000061.1 GCA_018817035.1 Candidatus Omnitrophota bacterium
TATGTAACCCACGACCTGGGGAATGCGCAGCTTTTGGAACAGGCGCCCGCCCACGGTGCCTCCGAATAACGCAAGGCCCAGAAGGAATAAAACATTAAAATGGTGCATCAGGATATTAGTAAACATAAAAAATTAAACCCCTTAACTTTACACTTTTGCAATGTAATTGTGTAAAGTTAAGGGGGTATGAGGGTTATTTCGTTGTATTAAAATACTCCAGGTATTCGTTCTCGGGGCTAAAGATCACAGTAGTGTCCTGGTCTATCGTGTTTTTGTAAGTCTCCAGGGTCTTAAGGAACGAATAAAATTCAGGGTCCTTATTATACGCGTCAGCATAGATAGACGTAGCCTCAGCGTCTCCTTCACCCTGTATCTCCAGGGCTGTCTTGTATGCCTCTGAACGTATCTGCTGTAATTCTTTGGCCACCTGTCCTTCTATTTCTCTTTTTTTACCCTGGCCTTCGGAAAGATATCTCTCAGCAGCCCTTTTTCGTTCAGATACCATCCTCTCGTATACTTTATCGCGAACCTCTTGTACGTAATTTATCCTCTTTATCCTTACGTCAATGAGTTTGATCCCATATTGGGGGATTATCTCCCGTGCCTGCTTAAGTATACCTCTGGTTATAGCATCCCTGCCTACGGAGATCGTCTCAAGAGCGTCGTCAGATGCCTTTATCTCGTCGATCTCCCTGAGGGCGCTGGATTCAATTATCCTGTTTGAATCACGGACTATTTCCACCAGATTATGGTTGGTCAAATAATCTCTCGTGGCTGAATCAACTATATCGTCGAGCCTGGCATGCGCGCCCATCTCATTGGTCACCGACTGCATGAACTTAAGCGCGTCAGATATCTTCCATCTTGCCGTAGTATCGACCCATATATATCTTTTATCTTTTGTGGGGATCTGATTCGGGTTGCCATCCCACTGGAGGACTCTTCTGTCAAAATAATTCGCCTGCTGCACGAACGGCATTTTGAAATGCAATCCTGCTTCCGTAATAGGGTCTCCTATAGGCTTACCAAACTGCGTGATAACTACCTGCTGAGTCTCATCCACTATATAAAGCGCACCGCTTCCGAAAAGTATCATAGATAAGACTACTATTCCTATTAAAATACCGACGACTGTCCTCATTTCGCACCTCCGTCCTGGTTCAACTTAAGGAGGGGCAAAATATTGTTAGAGGAAGCGTCGATTATATATTTTTGTCCGACGTTCGGCAATATTTCATTCATTGCCTCCAGGTATAATCTCTTGCGCGTGACCTCTTTTGATTCCCTATACGCGTTCCACGTAGCTGTAAATTTCGCGGCGTCCCCTTTCGCGACGTTCACTCTCTCCAAGGAATAACCTTCCGCCTCCTTGATCGTCTTTTCAGCCTGGCCTTTTGCCGCGGGAATAGCCTTATTATAGGCCTCCCATGCCTGGTTTATCATTTTCTCTTTCTCCTGCTTGGCATTATTTACCTTATTAAAAGAAGGCTTTACCTCATCCGGAGGATTTACATCCTGCAATTTTACCGTCACTATCTGGATGCCGCTTTCGTAAGAATCAAGCACTTCTTGTAATTTATCCTGGACCGTTTGGTTTATCTCCACTCTCTGCGTGGTCAAGACCTCGCTGACAGAATTATCCCCGACAAGCTGCCTCATGACCGCTTCGGAGATACTGCGTATAGTCTCGCGCGGGTCTCTTATATTAAACAATAGCTTCACCGGATCCTTTACCTTAAACTGGACGATCCATTCCACTACGAGTACATTCAGGTCCCCGGTCAACATAAGTGACTCGTCAAAGTAATCCCTGGAAGAATACTGGCTTTTTATACCGGCTTGGAGCGTCTTAAACCCAAACTCTTCCTTGAATATATACCGCACCTTTACGTTATCCGCTTTTTCTACACCCATAGGGATCTTAAAATGAAGCCCGGGGTTCGTGGTGCGTATATATTTCCCAAAACGTCTTATGACACCTACTTCGTCAGGGCCTACTGAATAAAGCCCTGAGAAGATAAATATTAAAACAAGAAGCCCTCCTACCGCGGGAAAAATATATTTTTTAATGTCAGGTATCCCTGAACCGCCCCCTCCTGCCGCAGACTTAACTCTTCCCAATAACTCATCAGGCGTGTTAAAATCCATAATTACCTCCTCTTTCTCTGTTCGCAGCATTCTACTACTAAAGCTTCCTTTAAGCAATGGTTAATGTTCGAGGATATCATAATAAACTCTGCTGACTTTATATCTTCTCGACTTCGTCCCGATACTTCGGGACTCCGCTCGAAGAATATTGTTCTTCGAGCGGCTCAGGACTTTGCTTGGGGCTTAATATTGTTCGAGCGAACCCTTCGACTACGCTCAGGGTAAACTCCGTGAGTCGAGAACAGCAATAAAAACTCAGTCATACAAAAGTCAGCAAACTATTTTACGCTATCTGTTCGAGGCTAAGCCTCGAACATCTGCAGGCTATAAGGTTTTTTAGTTTTAAACCAGGATGATCTTTGCCGGCGGGAAACCGTTAAAGTTAGGCACAGCGCTGGCGCATGAATAGGCGCCTATGTTTTTTACGTATACTACGTCGCCAACATAGAGTTCAGGCACTTCCTCGTTCATTGAAAGAGTATCAAGAGAATCGCAGGTTGGGCCAGCTATCGCGCTTAAAAATTTCTGACCGCGCCTGAGAGTCTTAAACTCATATTTACAATGGTCAAACACCATTCCTGAAAAATCAGCGTATATACCGTCATTTATATAATAATAATTCTTATTGTCCCTAAAAGTCCTTCCTATTACCTGCGTAACCAGGATCCCTGCCGGGCCCACGAGAAATCTCCCGGGTTCAGCTATAAATTTTACGTTCCTGGGGAAAAGTTCCTTGATCTGTTTTCTGATATGGCTGGCCATCCTTTCAAAGTTTATCCCTAATTCATTGTCAAAATGCTGGATAGGAAATCCTCCGCCTATATCTATGACCTTTAACCGAAGTCCGTTCTCTTTAGCTTCGTTGAATATACCGGCTGATATCTCAAGGGCCTGTATATAATTTTCCACGTTCCTTGATTGGGAACCTACATGAAAACTAATGCCTGCAGGAATTAACCCCAAGGTTTTTGCCTTACGCAAAAGTAAAAATGCCTGATCAGGGTCTGCCCCGAATTTACGCGACAGCTCTACTACACTTCCTTCATTTGTTACCTTTATACGGACGAGCACTTTAGCTTTCGGGCAATGCTTGGCAAGCTTATAAAGTTCAGGCTCACTGTCAAATGTCATAAACTTTACGCGGCGCTTCCTGGCTGTTGCGATATCCGCCTCTGACTTTATTGTATTGGCAAAAATTATTTTGGACGGTGAAGCGCCCAGGCGCAGGACTTGCTTCATTTCATTGGCGCTCGCCACATCAAAACAGGCTCCAAGTTTTATAAATGTCTTGATGATAGCGGGATGAGGGTTAGCTTTTATCGCGTAGTAAGGAGTTACCTCAGGCAAACATTTCCTGAACCGGTTATACTGTTTCTCAAGCACGCAGCGCCTTATTATCATAAGAGGCGAACCGTGTTTTTTGAGCATTGCCCTTATGAGATTTTCGATACCGCTTATATCATTCTTAAGTTTTTGCGACTTCAGGACTAGCTGCGCTATTTGCTTCATACGCGTTTAACCTTTCTTTGCGATCTACCAGGAATGTCGTAAACTGCCAGACATCTTCGTCTTTAGGCTTGATAACATCGAATTTAGTGAATTTAGTATTGAAATTCTTGAGAGGGGTCCAGTCAACGGCCTTTGAGACAAAAGGTTTTATATAAGGCATGGCGACTTTCAAAATCTCCTCATGATCAAGATCATCCGGAAATAAGAAGCCCCTGTTAGGATTTTTTATCATCCATATGGCTGCCGACACTACGGAAATAGCGACCTGAAGCGTGGTTGCCTGCTGATGAGGGACCAGCCTGCGCGCCTCATGTATGTCCAGGATGCTTCCGCACCACCATGATTTAAAATCATGGCCCATGAGAAGGACGCCTAACTCATCCCTGCCGTCTATGATCTCATCACTCATTATCCTTTGTTTTTCCTGAAGCTGGAACTGCCTCATTTCCAGTTCATGCAGGGAATTTATCGCGGCATCGCTTGGACAATACGCGTAATGCACAGTGGGCCTATAAACAGCTTTATTATCCTCCCATACCGTAAGCCTGTCGGAAATACTGAACGCTTCCCCGTGACGGATCACCATTCCGGTAATCTCTCCGCACGGCACCCATGACCTTACCCATGTCCTCATGCCTATGGAACCAAGGCAGATCTGATTTTTAGGGCCTGTCTTGTGAAAAAACGCATTTTTTGGTATAAGGTGCTCGTGCGTTCCCCAACCCATCTCAGCCGGGGCGACACCTTCCTCAAAAAAACCCTCGATACTCCAGGTATTTACAAATTCATTTACCTGTTTTGGCTTGTCCGTTATCTGGGTATCACGTTCGCTTATGTGTATGGTTTTAACTCCCGTGATCTGCGCTAATTTAGCGAAATTTTTATCCCGCAGGGCATTTTCAAGAATAGCTTTTCTGGGATCTCCGGGTTTTTCTTTTAAAATCTTCTCCGCTATTTCTATAAGAGCGTATTTTGTAAAATGAGAGACCAGTCCGGGATTCGCGCCATGATCCACAATGGTCGTAATAGGGTCCTTATCGTTCCATTTTTCCAGAGTCTCGCGTATTACCATGTGCCTGGAATATAACGTGTATTTTGTCGGATCGTTCCGCTCGACATCTTTATAAGGATCCCATTCCTCCACGGATGTATTCGCGTACAATACCTTATTGTCCCTGCACCATCTTACTACGGAGAGGCAATCGATATTCCATGCCAGGTCGATTATCATATCTCCTGGGCCTACATATTTTGCCAAGAGCTTGGTATAATTTTCAGGTGTTACCCTGTCAATGACATATTTCGCTCCTTTATCCAACGAGTCCTTGACGCGGGCGCGGTTATCGACAAAATCCATTATAGTGACTTTATCCGCCGGCATTTCAATAAGATTTAGCACCAAAGGTATAGCGCACTGAGAAACACTGCCGCATCCTAAGATCAATATTTTTCCGCCAAATTTCATGATACATCCCCCTTCACTGTTTTTTATTTTTATAAAAATTATTTTAAAATCTAAACTCAGTATAACATACTTTTTTATTTTTCAAAAAGAAAAAAATAATTATTGTAAAAAAATATATTAGGGACTATGCTATATGTTAAGGGAATTAAACGCGGGAGGTAAAAAATGATGGACAATCAAAGCAATAAAAGGAAGTTTTTAAGGGTAGCCTACGATAAAGCCCTGACTTACGAAGTGATCGATTCTTCCAAAGAAAAAATAGCTTCTAATATAATTACCGCCATATCGAAAAACCTCAGCGCGAGCGGAATATTGTTCATTACCAACGTGACTAAAGTCCCGGAAATAACAAGTGTCCTCGCGTTGGATCTCGACTATAGCACGGCAAACGTGTGCCGGGAAATAGAGGAACAAGCCCTGGTATTAAATGATAAGATCATAGGAAAAGTCGTAAGGATAGAAGATAACGAAGATAATACATGCGGTGTCGGAGTGGCGTTCATCAAAAAATCCGATCCGCTTACCAAAGATATAAAAGACCTGCTGAAATAACTTTAGCCTCCAAAAGCGTCGGGCGTGGGATAATCCCCGCACTTCTTCCCGCATTGTTCCAGGCGTTTCTTCTGCTCATCCAGGATCTTCATCAATATATGCGGCGTATCAAAAACCTTGGTATGGTATATGTTCTTGATCCTTTCCATCTTAGCCAGGGATTCAGGTATCCTGATCTGGAATTGTTCATTGTATTCTTCTTTTGTATAAACCTTATCAAGGACTTCTTTGAACAGCATCCTAAGGTCCTCGTATCTGGGGATATACCCTATGGGCGTCTTTATGCCTCCTACGTTATCATTCACGCGCAGTTCCATCCATTTTAACCATACGTGTTTATCTTTTATGCCATTTAAGAATTTTTTATCTTTTCCGCGCAGAAAATAATTTACGTGGAACACAAGAGGAGGGTTCTTTACGTCCTCGATTATGTCCAGGTTATTCTGGATATACCTGCCTATAGGTATGGAAAGAAAATCCAGGTTTGCCATAAGGTTAAATGCCCTGACCCCTTCCTGGCCAAGAGTAGCGGCTGTGGTTTCTGACTCGATCGTAGCGCCCTGGGACAATATGCCGTGCGCCCAGTCAAAAGACTGCGCGACAGGAACGCTGGTATCGGAATCACGTCCGCCGTATATCACTCCGCCGATCTCAACGCCGGCGGGATTTTCAAGATTCTTGTCGCAATTCTTAAGATCTTTCAGCCAGATAGTATAGCGCGCGTTCTTGTGGGCATACGGGATATCTTTTCCGTCAGGGCCCTTTTTACCCGGAACCCATTCTCCTGAAAAATTAACTCCTTTTTCAGGCGCGGGCCTTCCGTCGCTTAACCAGCGCGGGTTATTTTCGTCATCCCTAAGCACGTTCGAGAAGATAACCTCTCCCGGCGTAGTCAATGCCTCAAATATACTGGGATCATTTTGCTCGTTAACATCCTGTATTATCCCAAAAATCCCTCTCTCTACATTGACCGCGCGTATCTTTCCGTCTATACTGCGTAAATACGCTATATCATCCCCTATGATCTTTTCCCCGTCGAGCATCGCGGTAGCTGTTTTTCCGCAGGCTGACGGAAAAGATCCCGTAAAATATGTGACTCTTTTCTTTTCCGGGCCATGCACTCCCATGACAAACATATGTTCGGTAAGCCAGCCTTCCTCTGAAGCCCTCCTGATGGCAAGCCTCATTGAAAGCTTTTTAAGGCCTACGGTATTCCCGGCATATTGGGTATTGACACTCAGGACTGTTTCTTCCTCAAGATCTATATACACTCGCCTTTTTTCCCAATTTTTGCTCGCGCCATTCTCTGTTGCTCCTGAGCTATGTGCTGCCCTGAAAAACCCGCCTTTTCCGTTAAGGTTTTTAAACTGCCCATAACCTGACCTGTAAAGTATGTTCTCTGAATGAGCGACATAACTCGAATCAGTTATCTGGACAACCGGTATGGAAAACACGGAATTGGTCGGGCCCAGGCAAAAAAAGCATACATACATTTCCCTGCCGCGCATGGAGTCCTCAAAAAGGCCGTTTATTTCCTCCAGCCCCTTATCCCTGTCTATAGACTGTATGTCAGAGCCAAGCACCTGGTCAGGCCTCAGGAGATACCTGGTGCTGAATTTATCACGGCCCTGATCATAGTATCCGTCAAAATGTATGCTGTGCCCTTTTACGGTAAGCGCCGCTTCTTCGCCATTCTCTATCGCTTTCTTGCGTATATATTCAGCATCCCCTTCCGCGTCAGTGCGCACGAATACTGAATCAGGATCACAAATTTTTACATATTTAGCCACAAAATCCATCAAGATCGGATTAGCCAGGTCTTCAAGTTTTTTGTAATTTTCCTTACCGCATTTTGTCTGGAGTAATTTCTTGTTCATCGTGTCCTTCCTCTCCGCTCTTCTCCTTATTATAATCTGATATCGACGATTTGATACCCACCTATTATACTTCCTAACATAAAAAATCCCAAGTAAAAATTTACCCGGGATCAAACTAAATGTTCGAGGCTTAGCCTCGAACAGAAACCTTGAA
>JAHIUV010000062.1 GCA_018817035.1 Candidatus Omnitrophota bacterium
AATTCTCCGACGAAAATAACGCCCTAAGTCCTAGAGATATCGACAGATAAAAAATCTCCGACAGATTTCTCCGTCGGAGACGTGTCCTAACTCATTGTGCCATATAGAGACAGGAGATGTTGGGGTGGCTAACGGGATTTGAACCCGCTCTAAAAGAACCACAATCTTTCGTGCTGCCATTACACTATAGCCACCACAATATGTGTTTCAGATGTCGAGGATAACCTTCAGGAAATTTCCTTGAAGATTCTTTATTTTTACTAAATTATTTTTAAAATTTACCAACAAGATAAAACTTGCCGCTAATGAATCGCCTGATCCTGTACCTTTATTCTTTTTGAATACCGGGTCCTTCCCTTCCAGTGAACATTTTGCTATCAGGTTCTCGTCAGAAATATCTATGTCGCTCTTAATGTCGAATTTTCCGTCCTCTATGACATTACTGAGATACCTATCATATAGCGAACCTAATACACTGAGCCTTACATCCTCAGCCTCAAGCCTGGTTTTTACCTTTTCTCCCGGCTTAACGAAACCATCTATTTTCAAGGAAGATAAAAGTTCAGGGTTTTTATTTTTAATAAACCCTCTAGCGGCAAAATGACAAAGTTTGTCCCCTGAAAAAAATATTCCGGGATTTTCAATGTCCCCTCTTATGTCGATAATCTCCAGTATATCCTCCCCTGCCTCATATGTCAAACTTCCATTATATACGCGTATCCTCGACAGGTAAAAACGCGGCTCAGGAGAAGAGGGTGCATTTTTTTCCTTCTTCTTATGTAAAAGAACCGGGACCGGAAAACGTCCATGGCTTTCTCTTTTTATTCTGACACTGGGGCGTATTATCTTAACAGTCGCTACGACGCGTTTATCTTTAAGCCGAAGAGATATCGGGTCAAGATAGACATGGATGCTTTGGATGTCTACGGAATCGTCTATCTTTACGCCCTTTAACTTAAGGCAAAGAGGGAGCCCGACCCCTATCTTATCTATCGATATAGACACGTCAAGATTCTTATTCAGGTATCCGGAAACAAAAGAAGCCAGGTTACCTGTTACATATCTATATCCTAAGAAAAGAGAAAGACAAACAGCTGCTATTGCGGATACAGCTATAATCTTCTTAAAAAAATCATTCATTTTAATATACTGGTTCTGCTTCGCTTTTTAACCTTCTTGTATCATGGTAAGCTTCGCAGCAACTCGTTCTGCTTCGCTCTTAACCTTCTTATATTATCAAAGGCGAAGTAGAATGGCGTCCCTGGGCTGATTCGAACAGCCGACCCTTTGCTTAGAAGGCAAATGCTCTATCCATCTGAGCTACAGGGACGTTTTATTTATGCTCTTCATTGCTACGAAGCCCCCAAGAAATATAAACATCAAAGGCGAAGTAGAATGGTCGGGGCGGCTGGACTCGAACCAGCGACCCCCTGCTCCCAAAGCAGGTGCTCTAGCCAAACTGAGCCACGCCCCGTTCCAAGGCTCTCGATGCGATCAAGAGTCTTGGAACCGGACACGTCCCTGATAAATATGTCCTACAATTCTAACAAGTCCCGCCTAAAAAGTCAAAGCGTATCTTTACATCAGGGTAACCGGTGAGTTATCGGGGGTGGCGTGTCAATATTGTTCGAGCGAAGTCCGCCAAACGCGGACGTAGTCGAGAACTAAATCGACTTCTCGACTCACTTCGTTCGCTCGAAGAATAATAATTACCCCTGATAACTCACCGGTTACACACCAGGCTTTTTACTAATTTTCTCGCTTTTAGCAATGCCCGACTCCTGTGGCTTATCTTGTTTTTCTTTCTTATGCCTAACTGCGCGAAAGTCTTTTTGCTGCCATTAGGTATAAAAACAGGGTCGTATCCGAAACCTGCCTTGCCTTTAGGCTCAAAAGATATTTTCCCGCACGATTTCCCCTCCGCCATGCCAATGATCCTGCCTTTATCAGCGAGAGATATGACGCACCTGAAACAGGCTTTTCTTTTACTCAGCGGGGTATCTTTAAGCAATTTCAATAATTTTTTGTTGTTGCTGTCATAAGTGGCTCCTTTGCCTGAAAACCTGGCTGAATAAACGCCCGGCTTCCCGCCAAGGGCCTCGACCTCAAGGCCGGAATCATCCGCGATCGCGAGCTTATTTAAAAACTTTGAGACCTGTATTGCTTTTTTTCTGGCATTGGCTTCCAGGGTCAAGCCATCCTCTATTACATCAGGAACTCTTTTAAAATTATCAAGCGAAACAACCCTTACGGGTAAGCCTTTTAAAAGGGTCTTTATCTCTTTTAATTTATGCTTGTTTCTTGTGGCAACAACTAATTCCTTCATAACTCTATTTTTAATATCCTGCGCTGTATGGCAATAAGCTCGCCTATGCCTTTTTCAGCGAGCGAGATCAATTTATCCAGGTCCTTTTTGGAAAAAGGGACTTTCTCCGCGGTGCCTTGGATCTCTATTAACTTCTTTGAACCCGTCATAACTATATTCATGTCAACATCCGCCCGTGAATCATGTTCATAGTCCAGGTCCAGGCATGGCTTGCCGTCCACTATGCCTACGCTGACAGCCGCGACATAATCACTGACCGGGATCTCTTTCAGTATGTTTTTCTTTTTGAGCCCCTGAAGCGCGTCCATAAGAGCGATGAAACTTCCCGTAATGCTTGCCGTGCGAGTACCTCCGTCACCCTGTATAACATCGCAATCTATCCAAACAGTCCTCTCCCCAAGTTTTTCAAGATCCACTACTGAACGCATGCTTCTTCCTATCAACCTCTGGATCTCCTGCGTGCGTCCGCTAAGCTTACCTGCTGAAGCTTCCCTGCGTATCCTTGTGTTACAAGATCTCGGAAGCATGCCATATTCAGCGGTTACCCATCCTTTACCGGTACCCCGGAGAAACGGCGGGACTTTATTTTCGACCGAAGCAGTGCAAATGACTTTTGTATTGCCGACTTCTATCTGGCATGAACCTTCGGCAAATTTCATGACATTCCTCTTTATCTTAACTTTCCTCATTTCTACCCTCCGTTTGAATTAAGCTACTATTGCGGGAAAATCCTTCAGGATCAATCTGCGAATAGCTTCAGTACCCAGGTCTTTATAAGCGATAACCTTACTTGAGATAACTTTCTCTGATAAATACGCGCCGGCACCGCCTATGGTCACGAAATACACTGCCCCTGACCTCTTTATAGCGGAAATTATTTCCTCTGATCTCTCGCCTTTACCTATCATTCCCAAAAGCCCATTCTTTAATAAGGCCGGTGTAAACGCGTCCATTCTCGCGCTCGTAGTCGGCCCGCAGGATCCTATCACTTGCCCTGCCCTGGCAGGTGTAGGCCCTGTATAATATATTGTTTCGTCTTTAATAGATACGGGTAATTTCTTTTTCAACTTAAGCGTTTCGACTAATCTTTTATGCGCCGCGTCCCTTGCGGTCAGGACAGGGCCGTTCAGCAAAACTTCCTGCCCGGGCTTCAATTTTTTTATCTCACTTTTCCTCAGCGGTAAATTTACTATCTTCATATAGTTTTCCGCGCGTTTCTTGTCGCGTGACAGCTTATATTGACCGCTACAGGAAGCCCCGCGATATGCGTAGGGTACGTCAATATACTAACACCCAATGCCGTAGCCTTGCCCCCTGCTCCCATCGGCCCTATGTTTAATTTATTTATTTTGCGCAATATGCTCTTTTCCATTTTCGCTACATGCGGTATTTCGCTGTGACTACCTATCTTTCTCAATACTGCTTCTTTGGAAAGAGATACTGCCTTGTCAAGAGTACCGCCTATCCCAACTCCTATATAAACAGGCGGGCATGCTTTTGAACCTGTTTCTTTCACGACATCCACGACAAAATCCTCCACAGCCGCGGGCGATTCCGTAGGCATAAACATTTTTGTCCTGGAAGCGTTCTCACAACCAAACCCTTTTATTATTACAGTTATACTTATTTTATTTCCGGGGACGATCTTTGTATAAATAACAGAGGGGAGATTTGTGTCCGTGTTCTTTCGCGAAAAAGGGCCCTTCACTATAGACTTCCTGAAATACCCCTCTTTATACGCTTCCCTCACGCCTTCATTAATAGCCTTGTCAATATTGCCTTTTATCATTACATCCTGGCCTATGTCAAAATAGACGACCACCATACCAGTGTCCTGGCATATAGCCATTTTCTTTTTCCTGGCGATCAACGCGTTATCTATGATAATATCCAGGATACGCCGCGCTTTAAGGTTCTTTTCCACGGCTCGCGCGCGCTTTAACGCGGCAAGCATATCGCCCCTTAATTCAATATTAGCCTTTAAGCATAACTTCTTGACTGTCTCTTTTATCAGCTTACTTTGGACTACCCGCATCATTTCACCCCTAATATCTTGTGCGCCTGAGGTATTATCCTTACGTTCTTCAATCTCCGGCTGGCGCTGGTAAGAAAAACACCCAACGCGCCTATCTTTTCAATATTACCATTATAACTTACAGGCTGGATAATAAAAGGTATATTTTTGTCGACCTTCTCTACGACAGATACCGCTCTCTCTATATCCGAAAGCAGGGTCTCAGGAGTAACTATTGATTTCACAAAGGCTTCTTTCCTGACGGCTTCTTTCAAGAAATCCTCGTGCTCCCGCCAAAAAGGCCCGCAACCCGTTGATGACGGAAGTTTTACATCCATGCTTATGACATCAACATAATCTATGACTTTCAAGAGCTCATCCTTAAGCGTGCCATTCGTCTCAAGGTATATCCTGGATCCTTTTTCTTTCAAGACCTGAAAAATCTCTCGCAGGGACTCAGCCTGCAAAAGCGGCTCTCCTCCTGTAAAAGATATAGTCTTCCTGCCTTCGTTGATTATCCTCCCGATAAGACCATCGGCAAAGTATTCAGTAAATTCAGACTTCGAAGATTCATCACAGAATTTACACGCGAGATTACATCCATAAAGCCTGACAAAAGCCTGTTCCTCACCAACGTAAGGCCCTTCTCCCTGTATAGAGCTGAATATTTCAATAATTTTGACCATATCAACCTCTAACTTCACAACAGTGCATTGCAGTTTTGTGAAGTTAAGCCAATGCTTTTTCTCTCAGGCGG